>CAJTNK010000011.1:3799-33533 GCA_910577885.1 uncultured Rikenella sp. | reverse complement strand
GCTCGGAAGTCTTTTGGGTACCTTTTCTTCAGAAAAGGTACGGTACCCGCACGTCACCAAAGAACGGATATACAGTAAATAGTTTTAGAACTCTGCACGAGCGATATGGCCGACCGTGATAAGCAGTTTTCGGTCTTTGCCCGCCCCACCGACCGCCGGGATTTGGACATCGACCGATTTTCCCGGCGCCGCGGCCACGTTGAGAATCCCTTCGCGCGCCAAGCGTCCGCCGACCATCAGTTGATAGCGAACCTGAAAGTCTTTCAAGTCCGCGAACTGCATCCGGTTTTCGAACCGGTAGACACCTCGTGCCCCGTCGACCTGCGTGATAGCGACATTCGCAAAGAGCGTGCGTACCGCCTCGTTTTTCGAGACCGCCACCGTCCCGAACGCCTCGTCCGAGACCATCGGCACCCGTTTATAATCGTCCGCCAGCAGGTATTTTCCACCCGGCACCTGAGCCGTCAGCGTCATGTCGTTCCACCGTTCCAGGAAAGCCCCCTGCGCTCCCGGCGCCGTCCACCACACCGGATCGACCCCCACCCGCGACGGAATCATCGGCCGACCCGATCCATTTTCCGCCGACTTCGGATAATCCGGACAGTACACGTCCGTATTCCACTCCATCGCCGCCCCGTTGTAAACCACCGGCCGTGTCCGCTCCTTGTGTTTGAGCATCAGATAGCCCTGATACATATTATACCCGTTCCCCGACCGGTCGCCCAGCGACCACATCACCACCGACGGATGGTTTTTGTTCCGTTCGTACATCGCGTCGATCCGCGCCAGATAGGCCTCCCGCCACGCCGGATCGTTCGAGATCGTCCCCCCGCGGTACAAGCTGCTCCCCAGCCCCCAGGTGTTGATATTCGCTACGTCGCAAACGTAGAATCCCAACTCGTCGCACAGCTTGTAGAAGCTGCTCGGCAGCGGATAACCGTCCGTCCGAACGGCATTGACCCCGGCCAGTTTCATTTCGTCCAACATCCGCCGCATCTGTGCCTCGTTCACGAAATTCCCCGTGGAATCCGCATGTTCCGCCAGGTTCACCCCCTTGAACACCACCGGCCGACCGTTCACCAAGAACCGTTCGCCCTCGACCTCCACCGTCCGAAACCCCACCCGACAAGCCACATACTCCGTAAAGCGCCCCTCGCGCTTGATCCGATACAGGATCGTGTAGAGATTCGGCTGCTCGGCCGTCCACTTCGCCACGTTCGGAATCGAAGCCGTGAACCGCACCGTATCTTCGACCCGCATCCCCACCTCCACATCCCGGAAGTTGCTGTTCACCAGCTTCCCTTGCGGATCGTACAGGTCGTAATAGACCGTCACCCCGAACGGATTGAGCAGCTGGGTCTTGAGCAGCATCGCCGTCTCCAGCAACCCGTTCGTATAGGTCGGATCGAGCGTCGTCCGGACCAGATAGTCCCGCATGCGGATCTTCGGTTGCGCAAAAACGTACAACCCCCGGTTGATCCCCGACAGCCGCCATCCCTGCCAATCCTCCAAGTAGCTGGCCTCGGTCCACTGCGGCACCACGATCGCCACCCAGTTCCGCCCCTCGCTCACGTACTTCGTAATATCGAATTCCGCCGGATTTTTCGAATCCACGCGGCTGAAACCGACCTCCTCGCCGTTGACAAAGATCCTCGCGCCCGCCTTTACCGCCCCGATGTGCAGAAAATGAGCCTTGTCGAACAGGTCGAACGGCACGGTAAACTTCCGCACATAGACCGCCACCTGCCCATTCCGCCCCCCCGGCAGATAAGGCGGTCTCACCTGCCGCCGATCCACGGCAAAATCATAAGCCCGCGAAGCGAAAACCGCCTTTCCGCGCCCCCCGTGCCCGGCGATTTCCCACGCCCCCGGCAGCGAAACCGTGTCCCAGCTGGCCACCATCCGTTCCAACGCCCCCACATTTCCGCCCGCCAACTCCTGCGGCACAGCCGCCTCGGAGTCGAAAAACCGACAACACCAAGCCCCATTCAAGCCGATATAATATTGCGAACTGTCGCAATCGTCGCGCACGGCATCCCGTTGACTCCGGTAACTGACAAACTCGGTACGGGGCAGCTCCACCCCCTGCGCCAAGCGATACGGCGGAGCGTATTTCCGAGGCCCGGCCCCAACGCTCGAGACCGCGGAAAACAAAGCGACGGCAACAAAAAATCGTTTCATCGTGAGAAAACTTTTTCTAAACGGCAAAGATAGCATTTTTTGGAAATTTACCCCCCGCCGCCGACATCCCTCGGTCCGACTGAGGCCGAACGGACGTTTACTTCGGAAAAAAGGCGTATATTTGTCCTCTCACACTTTGTAAAACAAACACTGAAACGAGTATGAAAGCATACGTTTTCCCCGGCCAGGGGGCACAGTTCACCGGCATGGGCAAAGAGCTGTACGACACGGTTCCGGCAGCCCGGGAGCTGTTCGAGAAAGCGAACGAAATCTTGGGGTTCCGGATCACGGACATCATGTTCAACGGGTCGGCAGACGAGTTGAAACAGACCAAAGTGACGCAACCGGCCGTTTTTCTGCACTCGGTCATCCTGGCCAAGTCGCTGCCGGACTTCCGGCCGGAGATGACGGCCGGACACTCGCTCGGCGAATTCAGCGCGCTGGTGGCGGCCGGAGCGTTGAGCTTCGAAGAGGGGCTGAAACTGGTCTCGAAACGGGCACTGGCCATGCAGAAAGCTTGCGAACTGCAACCGTCGACCATGGCTGCGATCATCGGACTGCCGGACGAAGTGGTCGAAGAGGTCTGTGCCTCGATTCCTGAAGTGGTGGTGGCCGCCAACTACAACTGTCCAGGGCAGCTCGTCATCTCCGGATCGATCGAGGGAATCGACAAAGCCTGCGAACAACTCACGGCCAAAGGAGCGAAACGGGCGCTGAAACTGAGCGTCGGCGGAGCTTTCCACTCGCCGCTGATGGAACCGGCGCGGGTCGAACTCGAAGAAGCGATTCGGGCGGCGCAGTTCACCACACCGGTTTGCCCGGTGTACCAGAACGTGGACGCCAAACCTTACACCGATCCGGAACAGATCAAAGCCAACCTGATCGCTCAATTAACGGCTCCGGTGCGCTGGACGCAGACCGTACAACAGATGATCGCCGACGGAGCCTCATCGTTCACGGAACTTGGGCCGGGGAACGTATTGGCCGGATTAATCAAAAAGGTGAACCGCGAAGCGGCTTGCGAATCGAAAAGCACACTCTAAGTTCATACGTTTATTTGATATACCCATTCGGTTTACTGGAGGGTACTGTACTTTTTAACTTCGCTTCGCTCGTTTTCCTCCTCGCCGCTCGGCAGAGCGGGCGAGCCCGCTCTGCTCTCGCTGGCAGCGTCGGTTGTGAACAGAAAGTACCAAAGAAACTTTAGCAAAGTGCTTCGCACTTTAAATCCATCCGGGTCACAAGGTTCTCCGCTCGTTCGTGGGCCGGGAGCAGCGGGGCGCTCAAAGGTTTTGCACGCATCAGAGCGCCCCACCGCCCCGACCCACAGTCGGCAGACACTGTACCGAGATAGAGTTAGGATGCGCAAGCATCCTCGAAAGTCTTTTTGGTTCTTTTTCTTCAGAAAAAGAACAGTTCCATACCGTAGCCAATAAACAGACATCAAATAAAGTACAAGTTTTGGAGGTTTTCCGGATATGTTCGGGAGACCTCTTTTTATTGAGTTCCTGGAGTGCCCAGGACAGAGCCGCCCCCGGGGTGTTGCTCGGCACGCGAACCGCACCTACAGGGTGTTTTGCCGGGCTTTTTTCGGACACCCGGCCCCGGGCAATCGCGACGCTTTTGGCGATCGGGGTTTCGGTGGATTGCGTAACGTCGGCAACGCCGGGTTCAGTTGGTCGTCGACCATTGCGGGTACCAATGCCCACAACTTGGACTTCCGCCCCGCCTGGCTCGGTCCGCAGAGCGGCAATGGCCGTGGGTTCGGTTTTCCGTTGCGTTGCCTCCAGGAATAAGGACCGGGAGCAAGGAAAAAACGAACGGGACATACAAAACCGTGAGATTCTTCGTTTTTCAAGAGAAACACCCTATCTTTGCACTAACTGTTTGATTTTCCGCACCGCCCATGAAAAGGTTTCTATCGCTCGACGTATTCCGCGGCATGACCATCCTGGCGATGATCATTCTCAACAACCAAACCGGTGGTTCGGTTTTCGCGCCGTTGGTGCACAGTGCCGGCGACGGGGTCACATTCGCCGACATGATTTTTCCGTTTTTCCTCTTTATCGTGGGGGCGGCCATGTGGTTCTCCACACACAGACACGACTACGGAATCCGGAGTTCGCGATCGAAAGCACAACAAATGGTGCATATCTTTCGACGTACTTCGATCTTGTTCGGGGTGGGGGTGCTGCTGAACTGGATTCCGTTCGACAGCTATTTCGCTTTCGTTCGGATACCGGGGGTGCTGCAACGGATCGCATGGGCTTACTTCTTTGCCGCTGCGCTCACTTTATATATCCCGCGAATGCAGGGGGTGACGCTGAGCATCGTCGTCTTGTTGGCGGGATACTGGTTCTTGCTCGATTCGTTGGGCACCGAGGTGGTGGGGAGGGTGGACATGGCGGTCTTCGGATCGGCGCACCTCTACCGACCGACGTTCGATCCGGAGGGGCTGTTGAGCACGATTCCGGCGATTGCGAGCGTACTGATCGGATATGCGGCGGGACGAATCATGGATCGACCCAACAGTGCGAGCGGAGGGATCGGGCCGCTGATGGTCCTCGGCCTGCTGCTGACCGGAGCCGGATGGCTATTCGGCCTGTTCTCACCGATGAACAAACCGCTTTGGACACCGAGTTACGTCCTCTTCACTTCGGGGGTGGCGATGGGGATATGGAGTGTGCTCTCATTCATCATCGAATACATGCAGGCGCAACGGTGGTGCGAATTTTTCACCATCGCGGGGACCAATTCGCTGTTCATCTATAGCCTCTCGATCGTTCTCGCCAAACTGTTCGGCCTGTGGGGGGTGACCCGCGCGGTGTACGGCTTTTACCAAAGCTACCACGTGCCGGATGCGGTTGCATCGCTGATGTGGGCGGCGACGATGGTGCTGTTGTGCTGGCTGATCACGTGGCCGCTCTACCGAATGCGGATTTTTATCACCGCTTGACGACCCTTTGGGCGCGCGGACTGGACGCAAAGACAACAAAACGCCATCGGCGCACTACACTGAGATTATCGGTAGTGCGCCGATGGCGTTCTTCCCCACAAAACCAATGTCTACAAATTCTTCAGCGTATCCAGTAAGAAGTCGTAGAACTTCACCACCGACGCAATTTCGACCTTTTCATCCGGCGAGTGAGGAAAACGCATCGTCGGCCCGATCGAAATCATGTCGAGTTTCGGATACTTCGCCCCGATGATCCCACACTCCAACCCCGCATGGATCGCCTTGACCTCCGGCGTCCGACCGAACAACCGGCGGTAACCCTCCTTCATGACATGCAGAATCCGCGAATCCGGATTCGGCGCCCACCCGTTGTAGTCGCCCTGCGCCACGATCCGCCCGCCGGCCAGCGAAACCACCGAGTCGATCATCGCCACCACCTGCGGTTTCCCATAATTGACCATACACCGCACCATGAAAAGCAACTGCGCCCGGCCGTTCGCCAGCTCGACCCGAGAGAGGTTGGTCGACGTCTCGACCAGCCCCGGCACCGTATCACTCATGCGCATGATCCCGTTGGGCATCGCCGTCAACGCCGCAACGAACCGCCCCTGAAAATCACCATCGGCCACCACCGACGGCCGGTCGACCCGCTTCACCCCGAACCGAATACCATCCTCCACATGCGCCAACTCCTGACAGATCGTTTTTTCGAACTCGCCGGCCGCTTTCTCAAACTCCGCCGCCCGGTCAGCCGCCACCGCAACAACCGCCTTAGCCTCGCGCGGAATGGCATTGCGCAGCCCACCCGCATCGATCGTCGACACCCGTGCATAGCTGTTCTCACGCAAAAATCTGGCCAGCAACTTGTTCGCATTCCCGCGCTGCAAAATGATCTCCAGCCCGGAGTGTCCCCCCTTGAGCCCGGCAAGCGACACCTCGAACCCCACCATTTCCTCCGGCGCAGCCACCTCCCGGTAATCGAAATCGGCCGTCACATTCACCGCCCCCGCACAACCCACGTAAAGTTCCCCCTCGTCCTCCGAGTCGAGATTAATCAGAATTTCGCCCGTCAACATCCCCTCACCCAACTGATTGGCCCCCGTGAGCCCCGTCTCCTCGTCCACCGTGAAGAGGCACTCCAAAGCCGGATGCACCGCCTCTTTCGATTCCAGAATCGCCAGCATCGCACTCACCCCCATCCCGTCATCCGCCCCGAGCGTCGTCCCGTCCGCCGTCACCCACTCGCCGTCCACGTACGGCCGAATCGGATCGGTCTCGAAATCGAACTTCAGGTCGCTGTTCGCCTGCGGCACCATGTCCATATGGGCCTGCAAAATAACCGTCGGATGCCCCTCGTATCCCGGCGTAGCCGGTTTGCGGATCACGATATTCCCCGCCTCGTCCTGCCGAAAAGCCAACCCGTGCGACTCGGCGAACTCAACGATATAGGCCCCTAACTTCTCTTCGTGCTTCGACGGGTGCGGAATCGAACAAATCTTGGCAAACTGCCTCCACAAGGCTTTCGGTTCCAGTTCGGTAATCTCTTTCATAGCTATTTTAGAATTTTAAAACTTTACTTTCTTCTCCTGTCGCGCCAAACGACACTTTTTGTTCCGCCCCGCGATACCGGACTGTCACCTGTTCCGGCGACTGGACCGACGGTGTAATTTTCGCCTCGATCAACTTCCCGTCTTTCCATCCCATGTCCACCGTATATCCACCCCGCGCCCTCAGCCCCTTCACCTCGCCGTTCGGCCATGCCGACGGCAGAGCCGGCAACAAATCGATCGCCGGAGCATCGGCCGTTCCGGTCTGCGATTGGAGCAACATCTCCGTCACCCCCGAAACGTAGCCCATATTCCCGTCCATCTGGAACGGCGGATGTGCACATAGCAGATTGGTGTAAGCCCCGCCCTGAGACGTCATCTGTGCGCTCTTCGAAGTCGCCGGTCGCAACACCCGTCGGCTCATCGCATAGGCATGGTTTCCATCCAGCAGCCGCGCCCAGAAGTTGATTTTCCAAGCCAACGACCATCCCGTACCGTCATCGCCCCGGTAAATCAGCGTCCGACGTGCCGCCTCCGCCAATTTCGGGTCGGTCAGCGGCGAGATCTGCCGCCCCGGATGCAAGGCGAAGAGGTGCGACACATGGCGATGCGTGTTCTGCGGATCGTCCGAGTCCTCTTTCCACTCCTGCAACTGCCCGTACCGCCCGACCTTGAGCGGCGACAACCGGGCCCGCACAGCCCGGACACTGTCGATAAACGTACGGTCCGGATCCGGCATCACCCGGTCGGCATCCAGTAGGTTCGTGAGCAAATCCCAAACCACCTCCTGATCCATCGTCGCCCCGGCCGAAATATTCCCATGCTCCGGCGAATAAGAGGGCGAGCTCACCCACGTCCCGTCCCGCGGATCGAGAGTCAAATAGTCGAACCAGAATTGCGCCAACTCCTTCATCACCGGATAGGCCACCGTCCGCAGGTAGGTCGAATCGGGATAGAACGCATACTGTTCCCACAGATGCTGCGCCAGCCACGCCGCCGCATTCGGCGCATAGCCCCAATTGAACTCCCACCCCGGAGCCGTATAACCCAGCGGATTGTTCATCGTGTTGACACTCCACCCGCGGGCAGCGAAATACTCCCGTGCCGTAACCCGGCCGGGTTCGCGCAGCGACAGGATATAATCCACCAACGGTGCATTGACCTCCGGCATCCCGGTCAGCGGCGCCGGCCAGTAGATCATCTGCTGGTTGATATTCATGTGGTAATCGCAAGCCCACGGCGGATTGGTCGCCCGGTTCCACTTCCCCTGCAAATGGGCCGGCATCGTCCCCGGCCTCGAACTGGAGATCAGCAAATAACGCCCCCACTGAAAAAACAGCACTTCCAAAGCCGGATCATACGCCCCTGCGGCATACTGCCGCTGCCGATCCGGCGTATGGAGGGCTGCCTGCCCGCTCGTCCCCAGCTCCAGCGACACGCGGTCGAAAATCGACCGGTAATCCCGCACATGCTCCGCTTTGAGCGAATCGTAAGAGTGCCCCTCCAAAGAAGCCAACACACGCTTGTTCAACGCCTTCGGATCTCCGCCCCGATAGGTCGGATAGCTGTTCTTGTACTCCGTCCCCGCCGAGAGATACACCTCTATGTAATGCGCCCCCTCGACCCTGATCACCGGAGCCGCCGCCTTCGGCGTGGCAACGAATTTCCCGTCCGTGCGCACCGTCACCACCGCCTGAAATCCCAGCCGATTGACCGCCAATTTACCGGTAAGCTCCAATTTATCACTCCCCACACGCCGGATCGACGCATCCCGATGCGGCGTAGTCAACAGCACCTCATACCCGACCCCGTCCCGTGCCGTATTGCTGTATTTGGCCGCCACAACACGCTTCGGGTACGAAGCCCAATACTCCGTCCGGTAATCGACCCCGCCCTGCGAATAGAAAACCCGTCCCACCGCATCGGCGATATCCAGCTCCCGCCGGTAATCGGTATACGCACTGCGATCCATCCTCCCCGGCAACGTCCGCACGATGATATCTCCGAACGCCTGCTGCGCCCCGTAATCGCCGAACTCCGGCCCTCCGGCCACCGTTCGGCTCCGGTCGATCCGACCGGTCAACTCCTTTTCGGCCAAAGCGTACGCCTCCGCCACCCGCCCCGAATCGAGCAAAGCCCGCACCGGAGCCAAGTATTTCCACGCCCCGACCTTATTCCCCCCGTCATTCATCTTCGAGCCCGTCACCGGACCGCCCTCCCACAAGCTCTCTTCCGTAAACTGGATCGTATCGGCCATCATCGTCCCGAAAAACATCGCCCCCATATACCCGTTGCCGATCGGAAGCGCTTCGGTCATCCAGTCCCTCGCCGGAGCATCATAGGCCAACTTGAGCGGCGCGGTCGCACCGACCGAAGCGACAGTCACCACTGCCGTCACCGCGCCGAACAGGATCGACTTCCCTTTTTTCATCCTTAGTATTGAACATCCGTCAAAAACAACCCGTGAGCCGGCGCCTGCGCACTGGCCTCGGCCCTGGCCTGCCGTTCGATCACGGCACAGAACTGCGCCGGGGTCATCTTCCCCCGCCCCACGTCCACCAGCGTCCCCACGATGGCCCGCACCATGCCCCGCAAAAACCGGTCGGCAGCGATCGTGAAGATCAACTTATCGCCCTCCGCCCGCCAGTTGGCCCCGAAAATCGTACACCGATTGGTCTTCGTATCCGAGTGCAGCTTGGCGAACGAGGTGAAATCCTCGTACCGCATGAGCGACACTGCCGCCGTCTGCATGGCATCGACGTTGAGCGGCTGGGTGATCTGCCAGGCCGTGCCGGTCGAAAACGGGTCCTTGGCCGTCGTGATATAATATTTGTACTCGCGTCGCCTGGCGTCGAACCGGGCATGCTTCTCGTCCGCCACCGCATAGACCTTCCGGACCGAAATATCTTTCGGCAGAATGCAATTCAGGTGGTAGACGAACTCCGGCTCCCGCACCCGCAGAGCCGCCTCGTCCGAAGCCGCGTCGAAATGCGCCACCGCAAACGCCGCATGCACCCCCGTATCCGTCCGCCCGGCCCCCACCACCTCGTGAGGCGCACCGAGCAACTTGCTCAGTCCCCGTTCCAACATCTCCTGCACCGACGGGGCATCGGGCTGCCGCTGCCAACCGTTGTAAGCCGCTCCGTTATAGGCCAATTCGATGAAAAATCTCGCCATGCGAAAACCAGTCTAATTCAGAATCCGAGTGTGCAAGATAACCAAAATTCCCGAAAAACCGCTCCCCGGCCACTCCCAAGCCCGCCGAAAGTGGCGGAATATTTGTAAACTCACGAAAAATACTTACCTTTGCACGCCCCATAAAGTATGGGAATGGGTCGCAACAAACACAGTATTAACCAACAAACACGCAAAACACAGTGGAGTCATTAAGCTACAAGACGATCTCCGTCAACGCCGAGACCGCTAACAAACAGTGGTTCGTGATCGACGCGACGGACGCCGTGCTCGGGCGGCTCGCTGCGCAAACGGCGAAAATCCTGCGCGGCAAAAACAAGCCCAGCTACACGCCTCATGTCGACTGCGGCGATAATGTCATCATTATCAACGCCGACAAGGTGAGACTGACCGGCAACAAAATGACCGAAAAGGTCTACACCCGCCACACCGGCTATCCGGGCGGACAGCGGTTCGCTACCCCGGCCGAGTATCTGGTCAAAAAACCGACCTTCATCATCGAAAAGGCGGTCAAAGGGATGTTGCCGAAAAACCGCCTCGGAGCGGCTATTCTCGGGAACCTGAAAGTCTATGCGGGCGCCGAACATCCGCACACGGCTCAAAACCCGAAAACCATCAAGTTAAACGAAATCAAATAAGAGTCTTTATTCTAATGAGTCAGGAAATCATAAACGCAGTGGGACGGCGGAAAGCGGCCGTGGCACGCGTATATCTCACGGCTGGCGGAAGCGGCAAAATCACCATCAACGACCGGCCGATGGAAACTTATTTTCCGCTGGAGATTTTTCAATATGTCGTCAAACAACCGCTCCTGGTAACCAACCTCACCGAAGGGGTCGACATCAAAATCAACCTCACCGGCGGCGGGATCAAAGGACAGGCCGAAGCGGCTCGGCTCGGGATCTCGCGCTGCCTGATCGAAATGGACGCGGAACTGCGGCCGGAACTGAAGAAAAACGGCTTCCTCACGCGCGATGCACGGGTGGTCGAACGGAAAAAACCGGGGCGGCCGGGGGCACGCAAGCGGTTCCAGTTCAGCAAACGGTAGTTTTTGCCCATTCCGACAACAAACACCTTTTTTTGCACGTCTCCTGTCACAGGCCTCCTCTGTCGGCCTAAACGAACGCAGACTACCCATACAGTACTACCGCTTCGTTGCATGAGACGCGAAAAACCCGGACGGACCGTCCGACCGACGACCACAGACACGGCTTTTTTACAAACAGATTCGAATTGTGCCGTGCGCGCGACCGGGACGCTACCGACGCCGGGTGACGAAAGAGTTAACAAGAAAAAAAACACAACAAAACAATGCCAAGAACAGACTTCAATCAGCTTTTAGAGGCAGGCGTACACTTCGGACACCTCAAACGGAAGTGGAACCCGAAAATGGCCCCGTACATCTTCATGGAAAAGAACGGGATCCACATCATCGACCTCCACAAAACCGTCGTGAAACTCGACGAAGCGGCTGCCGCCTTGAAGCAGATTGCCAAATCGGGACGCAAAGTCCTGTTCGTCGCTACGAAAAAACAGGCCAAAGAGGTCGTTTCGGAAAAGATCTCGACCGTTGCCATGCCGTACGTGACCGAACGCTGGCCGGGCGGGATGCTCACCAACTTCCCCACCATCCGCAAAGCGGTCAAGAAAATGGCCACCATCGACAAACTCAACAGCGACGGAACCTTCGACAACTTCAGCAAACGCGAAAAACTCCAAATTTCGCGCCAGCGCGCCAAACTCGAAAAGAACCTCGGCTCGATCGCAGATCTGACTCGTCTGCCGGCCGCGCTTTTCGTGATCGACGTCCAGAAAGAAGCCAATGCCGTGAAAGAGGCCAAACGCCTCAATATCCCGGTGTTCGCCATGGTTGATACGTGTTGCGACCCTACGAATATCGACTACGTGATTCCGGCGAACGACGACGCGACGAAGTCTATCGCGGTGGTGTTGGATACCGTGACGGCGGCTATTCAGGAAGGGCTGGCCGAACGCAAGGTTGAGAAGGAGAAAGAGGCTGCCGAAACGGCCAAAGGCGGCGCTACCGCTGCCCGGAAAGAGGCTCGGCCGCGGACCAATGCCGCCGCTAAGAGCGAAACCGTAGCCGAAGCGGAAACACAGGCTGAAGCCGTGCTCGAAAACGCTGCCGAATAACACACAGCACGTTTTCGATTCACACACAAAAAAAACAACACGTGCCGGGAGCCTCGCTGTTTTCACCGCAAAACACTAAACTCGCGGCACGTTACGTTTTAACACACATAACCTTAGTAGAAAGGAACTAAACTCATGGAAATCAAAGCCGCAGACGTAGCCAAATTACGTAAAATGACCGGCGCAGGGATGATGGACTGCAAAAAAGCGTTGACCGAAGCCAATGGCGATTTCGACCGCGCGCAGGATATCATTCGCGAAAAAGGAAAACTCGTTGCCAGCAAACGGGCTGACCGGGAAGCGACCGAAGGAGTCGTTGCCGCTCGCCTGACCGATGGCAACAAGAAAGGATACATGATTTGCCTGGCTTGCGAAACCGACTTCGTGGCCAAGAACGAAGAGTTCGTCAAGACGGCCAATGAGATGCTGGATATCGCGATCAAGAACGATGTGGCGGATCTCGAAGCGCTCAAAGCGTTGAAAGTCGGTGCGCAGACTGTTGAAGAGATGGTGACCGAAAAATCGGGCCAAACGGGCGAAAAGATCGAACTGACTTACTATGCGAAGATCGAAGCGGAACTGTGCGCAAGCTACGTGCATATGAACAACAAGCTCGGGACGCTGGTCGGGTTCAACGCTCAGATTCCGGCCGAAGTGGCACACGATGTTGCGATGCAAGCGGCGGCTATGGCTCCGATCTCGATCAGCAAGGAGGATTGCCCGGCGGACGTGCTCGAAAAAGAACGCGAAATCGGTCGCGAACAGGCGCGGTTGGAAGGCAAACCGGAAGCGATGCTGGATAAGATTGCCGAAGGGAAAGTCAACAAATTCCTCAAGGAATCGACTTTGCTGAACCAGGCGTTGGTGAAGGACAACAAGTTGACGGTGGCTGAGTTTATCCGGAATGCCAATAAGGAAGCTACGGTGGTGGCTTACAAGCGATTCTCGCTGAACGACTAATTTCTCAGGGGGCTTTTTTCGTGGAAAGCCCTCGCTCCGAAGCCTTTTCTCCGACCGGGGAAAAGGCTTTTTTCATTATCTTTGTTCCTCTTTTCAGTACGCTTTACGATGGCCGAACAACTCACACTACCGCCGACCGATGACCGGGAGGCTCTCTATACCGCCCTACTCCCCCAGGTAGAGGCGTTGGTGGCCGGCGAGAGCGATCCGGTAGCCAACATGGCCAATGTCGCAGCGGCTTTACGGGTGACTTTCGGCTTCTTTTGGGTCGGATTCTATCGTGTCGTCGGAGAGGAATTGGTGTTGGGGCCGTTCCAGGGGCCGTTGGCCTGCACTCGAATCGGATTCGGTCGCGGGGTTTGCGGTCAAGCCTGGAACGAACGACGGACGCTGGTAGTGCCTGACGTAGAGAAATTTCCGGGACATATCGCTTGCAGCTCCGCTTCCCGGTCGGAGATCGTCGTTCCGGTCTTCAACCGGTTCGATCCTCGACAGGTTGTCGCCGTGTTGGACATCGACAGCGACCGGGTGAACGACTTTTCGGAGAGGGATCGGGAGGGTTTGGAACGGATCTTGGAGCGAATCGGCGAAAAATTACAGCATGAAAACAAATAGATTCAACCTATTATTCCTCTTATTGCTAACCGGTTGCACAACATCAATTCAACCGAGAGAAGAGGTCATTTTCGTCTCGATACCTCCGTTGCGATACGTGGTGGGCCAGATCGTCGACACGACGACTACACGAATCGAAGTTTTCGTGCCGGAGACTTCGTCGCCGGAGAGCTATGAACCGACCGTGCTGCAAATTCGCCGGTTGGCCGATGCGAGCGGCTATGTTTCGACCGGACTGATCGATTTCGAACAGGTGTTGGCGGGACAGATCGGCGAAGTGGCCCCAAAGACGCCGATGCTGGACCTCTCCGAGCACCTTTCCGCAACGGCGACCGATCACCACCACGGGGACGGGGCGGCCGATCCGCATGTTTGGCTCTCGCCGAGACGGATCGACAGCATCGGACGAGAAGTGGCGCGGTTTTTGGGCGAACTCCGCCCTGACTCGGCACAGCTCTATCGAGAGCGCGCCGAGCGGTTCTCCAAACGGATCGACACCTTGGATCGCTACATTCGATCGGTGGTCTCGGGGAGCGTGCGGAATGAATTTGCCATCGGCCACACCTCGCTCACCTACTTTGCCGACGACTACGGACTACGGCAGATAGCCATCGAAGAGCACGGCAAGGAACCGAGCGTCCGACAAATGAAACTGCTGGCCGACTCATTGCGGGCCTTGGGGGTAAAGGCGGTCTTGTATCAGCGTCAGACGAGCGATGCGGCGGCACGGGCGATTGCCCGCGAATTGCCGGACGGACAGGCTGTCGAGTTCGATCCGCTGGCGGAGAATTGGATGAAGAACATGTATCGACTGGCCGATACACTGCACGTTATCTTGAACGAATAAGAGAGGGAGGGTATGGAACTGGTCCGAATCGAACATTTGGCCGTCGGTTATCCGGGCGAGCAGCCGGTGGTGAGCGGCATCGACCTGACGATCGGCGATCGGGACTACATCGGCGTGATCGGACCGAACGGCGGCGGAAAAACCACCTTCATCCGGACACTGGTCGGCGCATTGGCTCCGCTGAGCGGGCGGATCGAATATGCGGAGGGTGTCCAGGTCGGCTACCTGCCGCAAATCAAACGGATCGACCGGAATTTCCCGATCTCGGTCACCGACGTCGTACTTTCCGGGCTGGCGGCACGCAAAGGACTCTTCGGACGGTACGGACGAGAGGATCGCGCCCGAGCTCGGGAACTTCTGCGGGAAATCGGTGTCGAATCGCTCGCTGGACGGGTCATCGGCGAGCTGTCGGGGGGGGAGTTGCAACGCGTTTTGCTCTGCCGGGCGTTGATTTCGGACCCGCAACTGCTCATTTTGGACGAACCGACCACCTTCGTCGACAACCGGTTCGAGAAAGAGCTCTACGAACTGCTGGCGGAACTGAACGAACGGATGGCGATCGTGATGGTGTCGCACGACCTGGGGACCGTGAGCCGGTATGTCAAGAGCATGGCCTGCATCAACCGCTGTTTCCACTACCACCCGTCGAATACGATCACTGCCGAGCAGCTGCAGGAGTATGACTGTCCGATCCAACTCATCTCGCACGGGCCCATTCCGCACACCGTGCTTTCGTCGCATGCCGGATGCGCTTGTTGCGAGGGAAAAAGACTCAATACCAAATAGATGCTCGAATTCATTCAAGAGATATTCAACTATCGATTTCTCGGCCATGCGGCTTTGGCGGCCGTGCTGTCGGGGATTGCCTGCGGGATTGTGGGAAGTTACATCGTGTCGCGCCGGCTGGTCTTCATGAGCGGCGGGATCACGCATGCTTCGTTCGGCGGAATCGGAATCGCTTACTACCTGGGGATCAACCCTTTGATCGGAGCTTTGATCTTTGCCATCGGATCGGCTTTCGGCATCGAACTCTTCAGTCGGCGGGGCAAAATCAGCAAAGATGCGGCCACGGGGATACTGTGGTCAGTGGGGATGTCGGTCGGGGTGATTTTCGTCTTTCTGACACCGGGATATGCCCCCAATCTGATGAGTTTTCTGTTCGGGAACATTCTCTTGGTGGATGCGGGTAATCTACTGTGGCTCTGCGTCTTGGATGCAGTTTTGATCCTGCTGTTCGGACTCTGCTACCGGGCCATCGTCTACACGGCTTTCGACCGCGAATTCGCCGCTACCCAGCGGCTGCCGGTCGGCGTGATCGGCTATGCGATGATGACGGTGGTGGCTGCTACGATTGTGCTGAATATCAAGACAATGGGAATTGTCCTCCTGATGTCGCTTCTGACCATGCCGGTGGTGATTGCCGGTACGCTGACCCGCGACTACCGACGGATGACGCTCTGGGCGTGCGGCATCGGAAGCGCGGCGACACTCGGCGGATTGTATGTCAGCTATGTGAGCAATGTGCCGTCAGGCGCAGCGGCCATTGCCGTGCTGGCGGTGGTGTACGGTTTGGCAAGAGTCGTTCAGGCGTGTCGCCGCTCCCGCCAGCGGCGCCCAAAAGCGGTCATTTCACCCGAATGAGCGTCAATCCGTCGCGCAGCGGCACAATCACCTTGTCGACCCGCGGATCCTCGCACACCAAGCGGTTGAACTCCAAAATTCCTTGCGTCTGTCGATCGTTCTTCGCCGAAGCAGTCGCCGTCTCGGCCACTTTTCCGCTCCACAACACATTGTCGGCCAGCAATATACTCCCCGACCGAACAAAACCTTCGTCCATCAGCATCCGGTAATAGGCCGGATATTCCCGCTTGTCGGCGTCGATAAAAACCAGGTCGAACACCTCCCCCAACCGCGGCACAACCTCCAACGCCGGTCCGATATGCTGCACGATCCGTTCGCGCAAACCCGCCTTTTCGATGTACTTGACCGCAAAATCCTGCAATTCGTCATTCACCTCCACCGTATGCACCACCGCCCCGTCCCGCCTGAGCCCCCGTGCCAAGGCAATCGCCGAATAACCCGTAAAAGTACCCAGCTCAAGCACATACATCGGCCGGATCATCTCCGTGAGCATCGTTAACAGCTGCCCCTGCCAGTGTCCGGAGAGCATCCGCGGCTGGATCACCCGCAGGTGAGTCTGCCGATCGAGCTCGGCCAGCACCGGATCCTCCGGCGAAATATGATCGATGATGTATCGCTCCAGCTCAGACGTCATAATCAATTATATATCAATGAATATTGATTCTCTTCGGCAAAGATTTCCCGCGCCGTCTCCTGCAACTCTCCGGCCGTGATCGCTTCGATTTTGGCGGCAATCTCCGCCGTGCTGTCGAACGTATTGTAAACCAGTACACTTTTGGCAATCCCGAGCATCAGATTTTCGACATTCTCCGACCCGAGAATCAACTGACCGATGAACTGCTTCTTGGCCCTCGCCAACTGCGTCGTAGTGAGTTTCACCTCCCGCAACTTTCGCAACTCACTCTGCACCAAGCCAATCGATCTCCCCAAATTATCCTTATCGCACCCCAAGTAAATGGTATACACCCCGCTGTCACCATACGGCACATACCCCGCCTCGACGTTATAGGTCAATCCGTACCGCTCGCGGAGCTGCATATTGAGCCGAGACACCGAAAAAGGCCCCCCGAGAAGATGAATCAGAAAAGCCAACAAGACCCGTCTTTCATCCTGCGAATCATAACCGTATCCCCCTATCAAACAGTGAGTTTGGTAGGTCTTTTTGTGCTTCCCGAGCTGAAACAGCGGCTGCCTCTCCGGCGCCGTTCGCCCGCCCTTTTTCGGCCGATCCGAAGTCGGAATACCCCCCAAATACCGTTCGCAGACCGCTCGGAACCGCCGATGCGACATCTGTGCCGAGGCCGAAAAAACGATCTCCTCCGGCCGATAATGTCCCCGAACATAATCCACCAACTGCTCACGCGTCGCCCGCCTCAAGTTCCGCGGCGTTCCCAGGATGTTCCGCCCCAGTGGCGAGCCGGCAAAAAGCAACTCCTCGAACTCGTCGAAAATCAACTCCGCCGGCGAATCCCGATAAGAATTGATCTCGTCGATAATCACCTCGCGCTCCTTGTCCAACTCACGTGAATCGAAACGCGACCGGAATGCCATATCCGCCAGCAAATCAACTCCCTTCGTCAACTCGGACCGCAACAAAGTCGCATGAATCACCGTCTCCTCCTTCGTCGTAAAGGCATTCAACTCGCCGCCCGAATTCTCCAACAGGCTGTTGACCCGATAAGCCGACCGCCGCGCCGTCCCCTTGAACATCAAATGCTCCACCAAGTGCGCCACCCCATGCTGTTCCTCCGCCTCGTCCCTCGTCCCGGCGCCGATCGTCAAAGCGACGTGCGCCACCGGACCGGAAGAGCGCCGATGGATGCACCGAATCCCATTGGGCAGCGTGAATAAGTCGAATTCCGTCTCTGCCATAGCCTAACCCATAACCTCCTTCAGATACCGTGCCGTGTAACTCCCCGCCTTGGCCGGAAGATCGGCCAGCTGGCGCGGCGTACCGGCAAACACCAACCGCCCGCCCTCTTTCGCACCGCCCTCCGGACCGAGGTCAATGACCCAGTCGGCACACTTCACCACATCCATGTTATGCTCCACCACCACAATCGTATGCCCCTTCCGTATCAACGCTTCAAATGATCGCAGTAACTTCTTGATATCGTGAAAGTGCAGCCCCGTGGTCGGTTCGTCAAAAATAAACAATAGCGGCTGTGAACTATTCTCCTTCAGCAGAAAGGAGGCCAGCTTCACCCGCTGACTCTCTCCGCCCGAGAGCGTCGATGAGGACTGCCCGAGCTTCACATACCCCAGCCCGACATCCTGCAACGTTCGGAGTTTCTCGACAATCCGCGTATTGATCTTATCTTCTTCGGCATAGCGACCGAAGAATTCAATGGCCTCGTCGATGCTCATCTCCAGGACGTCGTAAATCGATTTGTCGTGATACCTGACCTGCAAGACCTCGTCCCGGAACCGCCGCCCGTTACAAGCCTCGCAAACCAACTCCACGTCGGCCATGAACTGCATCTCGACCCGAATTACCCCCTCGCCTTTGCACTCCTCGCACCGCCCCCCGGCAATATTGAACGAAAAACTCGACGAATCGAACTTGTATTGCTTGGCAAGTTGCTGTTCGGCAAAGAGTTTCCGTATCTCATCGTAAGCTTTGATATAGGTGACCGGATTGGACCGCAACGACCGCCCGATCGGATTCTGGTCGATCATCTCCACCCCCTTGAGCCGCGAGATATCGCCTTCGATGCCGTCGAAATCCCCCGGCCGATCGCCCGTTTCGGTCAATTCGCGCCGCAAAGCGGGATAGAGAATGTTCTTCACCAGCGACGACTTTCCGCTCCCGCTCACCCCCGTAATGCAGGTCATCACCCCCAGCGGAATACGCACATCGACATTCTTCAAATTATGTTCCCGAGCCCCCTTGATCTCGATATAACTGTTTGATTTTCTGACCGACTTCGGCATCTCGATCGCCTCCCGCCCCGTCATATACCGCACCGTCAAGCTCCGATTCGCCTTCCGTTTCGCTGCCGCCTCCATGGCCGCAAAAGCCCCCTGGAACACCACCTCGCCCCCCTCGTACCCCGCCAGCGGCCCGATATCGATCACCTCGTCCGCCGCGCGGATAATTTCGGCGTCGTGCTCCACCACAATGACCGTGTTCCCCAAGTCGCGCAGCTGCTTGAGCACCCCGATCAGCCGCTCCGTGTCGCGCGGATGCAGCCCGATACTCGGTTCGTCCAAAATATAGAGCGAACCCACCAAACTACTCCCGAGCGACGTCGCGAGGTTGATCCGCTGACTCTCCCCGCCCGACAACGTGGAGGAGAGCCGGTCGAGATTCAAGTAGGCAAGCCCCACATCTTCCAGATATTGCAACCTGTTTTTGATCTCCGTCAAAGCCCGTCCGCCGATCGCCGCATCGTGTTCATCCAACTCCAGCGCTTCGAACCAAGCTTTCAGCTCGCTCACCGGCATCCGCACCAGATCGGTAATCGATTTACCGGCAATCCGAACATACCCCGCCTCCGGTCGCAACCGCCCGCCGCCACAATCCGGACAAGTGGTCTTCCCCGTGTACCGCGACAACATCACCCGGTACTGAATCTTGTACCGCTCCTTCTCGAGGAACTCGAAAAATTCGTCCAGGCCGTGAAAATGGTCGTTTCCGCGCCACAACAACCTCCGCTGCTCCTCGCTCAGCTCGTGAAACGGTTTGTGAATCGGAAAGCCGAATTTCGAAGCGTTCATCACCAGCTGCTCCTTCCACCACTTCATGGTCTCGCCGCGCCAGCAAACAATCGCATCGTCATAAACGGTCTTCGCCTTATCCGGAATCACCAAATCCTCGTCGATCCCCACCACCCGTCCGTAGCCCTCGCACCGCGGACACGCCCCCAGCGGATTGTTGAAGCTGAACATATGCTCGAACGGCCGCTGAAACTCGATCCCATCCGCCTCAAAACGATTGGAGTACTCCTTTATCTGAGCCGGTTTATTTTTCTGTTTTTCAATCGAAAGCGCCATTACAAAACACCGACCCTCGCCCACCTCGAAAGCGGTCTGTACCGAGTCATAAAGCCGACTGACCCACTCCCGATCTCCCGCCGCCCCTTCCGGCACCGACAACCGGTCGATCAGCACCGCCAAATCCTCCGCCCGATACCGATCGATCTCCGGCAGAATGTCCTGCACATATTTCACCTCTCCACCAGCCTCCGCCCCGAGCAACACCAGCCGTTCAAACCCGTCCTTCATCAGCAAGGTGAGTTTTTCGATCAGCCCTTGTCCCTCGGCCAACGCCACCGGAGCCGCCACCATCGCCCGTCTCCCCACCTCCAACCCCGCGACATCGTCCACCACATCCTGTACCGTATGCGCCCGGACCTCCTCTCCGCTCACCGGCGAATAGGTCCGTCCGATCCGCGCGAACAGCAGCCGCAAATAGTCATAAATTTCCGTCGTCGTCCCCACCGTCGACCGCGGATTACGCGTATTGACCTTCTGTTCCACCGCAATGGCCGGCGCAATCCCGGTGATGAAATCCACATCCGGCTTCTCGATCTTCCCCAAGAACTGCCGCGCATAGGCCGACAAGCTCTCGACATACCGCCGCTGCCCCTCCGCAAAAATAGTATCGAAGGCCAGCGTCGACTTCCCCGACCCCGACAAGCCGGTCACCACTACCAACTTGTTGTGCGGAATTTTAATCTCTATATTCTTGAGATTATGAACTCTGGCTCCCTTTACATGAATATTTTGTTCCATCCGATAACTCCGAATTAACTGCTACAAAGACCAACGCACTCTTCGCCCCTTATCGTATGATTTCGATCTGCTCCTGCGGAGTGATCTTCTCGCAGTACCGACACCGCAGCGCCAACTCCCCACCCCGCGTAAAGACATCGAAGCGCGTCTTGACGTTCGGTTCGTGGTTCGTGACGCACATCGGATTGCCGCACTTGACAAACCCCTCGACATGGGTCGGCGCCTCGACCTCCCGTTTCTCCGCCACCTCGTAGTCCCGGATAATACTGATCCGCGCCGACGGAGCCACCAGCGAAATATACCCGATCTCCTCGTCCCCGCAATACTTGTCCGAGATCTTGATGATCGCCTTCGCCCCGAGCCGTTTGCTCTCCAGGTTGGTCCCGAAAGTCACCTGATGCGTCGTCCGGTCCAGATTCAGCAACCGGATGACCTTGAAAAGACTGGCCGGCGGAATGTGGTCGATTACCGTCCCGTTCTCGATCGCATTCACTTCCAAGATTCCCTTTTTATGATTTTTCTGCAGTTCAGCCATCGTTCTACTATCGATTTAAATAAACACCCTCCATTTACTTAACCCCAAACAGATAAGCCATTATCGCCATCCGCGTATAGACGCCGTTTTCGGTCTGCTGGAACCAGTAGGCCTTCGGATTCTCGTCCACGTCCGGCGCAATCTCGTTCACCCGCGGCAGCGGATGCAGGATCCGCATGTTCGGCTTCGTATCCGCCAGCATATCGTTGTGCAGCACATACGCATTCTTCACCCGCTCGTACTCCATCACGTCCGAGAACCGTTCGCGCTGCACCCGCGTCATGTAGATGATATCGGCCATCCCCATCCGTTCCATGATGTCGGTCGTCTCGTAGTACGAAATTCCCCGCTCGTAGAGCTGCATCTTGTACTCCGTAGGCATCTGCAACTCCGGCGGCGAAACGAACGTAAACTCGGCCTTGAAGTGCGACAACGCCTCCAGCAGCGAATGGACCGTCCGCCCGTACTTCAAGTCCCCCACCATCATGATGTTGATATCGTCCAGCCTCCCCTGCGTCTTGAGGATCGAATAGAGGTCCAGCAGCGTCTGACTCGGATGCTGATTGGCGCCGTCTCCCGCATTGACCACCGGCACCCGCGACACCTCGCTGGCATACCGCGCCGCCCCCTCGACCGGATGCCGCATGACGATCATGTCACAATAGTTCGAAATCACACGAATGGTGTCATGTAGCGTCTCGCCCTTCGTCACACTCGTGTTGTTCATATCCGAAAAGCCGATCACCCGCGCTCCCAGGCGATTGATCGCGCTCTCGAAGCTGAGCCGCGTGCGGGTCGACGGCTCGAAAAAGAGCGAAGCCACCACCTTGCCGTACAACAGTCGCTGATCCGGATTGGCCTCGAAATCGGCCGCCAGCTCCATGATCCGGAGAATATCCTCCTTCGTGAAGTCATGGATCGACACCAAGCTTTGTTTTTCCTTCATAATTTCTGCACGCTATGATGATAATGAGACATTTACCCCTTCGATTCCCTCCATCCTCCGCACCAGCGACTCGGCGTCCCGCAACCGCACCGAGAGCCGCAGCCGACAAGCGAGGTCGAATTCCTGGCCCAGCACCTCCGGCGCCATCTCCTTGACCGCCCGCATCACCTCGTTCATCGCCAGGTACGGAAATTCGACCGTAATCGCCCTATTTTCCGTGCGTTCCACGATCTCGGCCCCCG
This sequence comes from uncultured Rikenella sp., assembly GCA_910577885.1. Lineage (GTDB taxonomy): Bacteria > Bacteroidota > Bacteroidia > Bacteroidales > Rikenellaceae > Rikenella. The sequence goes on along the minus strand of CAJTNK010000011.1, from coordinate 10,977 downwards.
CCAACGCATCGGCCGTCGCCTCTTTATAAGCCGCGATCAGCCCCGGCACCCCGAGTTTGATCCCCCCGAAATAACGAACCACCACAACCAGCAGATTGGTCAACTCCCGCGACAACAGCTGCCCCAAGATCGGCCGCCCGGCACTCCCGGCCGGCTCCCCGTCGTCATTCGCCCGAAACCGAACACCGCCCTCCGACGCATCGATCCCCAACCGCCAAGCATAACAATGGTGCCGGGCATCGTAATACTCGGCTTTCAACGCATCGACAATCGGCTTGACCTCTGTTTCGGAAAATATCGGATAGGCAAAGGCCAAAAAACGGCTGCCTTTGTCCTTATAAAGCCCCTGCGACGGGGCCGCGACGGTAAGATAAGTATCGCTAATCACGCTCCGATTCGGATTATCCCAACAAAAATAACCATTCATCTCCGGATTAACAAAATCATCCGCATAATTTCTATTCACTGAAATTTATAACTATTCTTTGACAACAGGAGGGTACTGTTCTTTTTGTGAACAAAAAGAACCAAAAAAACTTTCGGGAATGCTAACGCATTCCATGGGCTGCCGTAGTCAAGAGCCTTGAGGCCTTCTCTTTGGGGTCGGGCTTTGATGGGGCGCAAAGGTTACGTACTGCATCATGCGCCCCATCAAAAGACCCGGCCCCAACAAAGTGGGCCAGAGCATTAGATTGCGGATGCCTCATACATAGCGTATGCTATCTCAAAAGTTTTTGGTGCCGCTTTTTTCAAAAAGCGGCAGTCCCTGCACGTAGCCAATAACTAAGCTATGAATCGCAATGGAATAGGTATTAAGGTGGGAGGATTTGTTTTCCCGGGAAATAATATTTACCTTTGTTACGTTATTGTAAAAAACGCGTATGGATTCCCGGGACTCGGTCGAGTTTCGGGGGTCTGTCTTTTTGTTGCATAGAAAAAACAGATGTGTTATGGCTAAAGTGAATTACATAACGGAAGCGGGGCTGCGAAAACTGCGCGGCGAACTGGATGCGTTGAAGGCCGAACGGCCGGTGATTTCGGCACAGATTGCCGAGGCGAGAGACAAGGGCGACTTGTCGGAAAATGCCGAGTACGATGCCGCCAAGGAGGCGCAGGGGATGCTCGAAATGCGAATTGCGAAGTTGGAGGCGATGATCGCCGGGGCGCGGATCATCGACGAGTCGAAGCTCAATACGGACAGCATTCAGATGCTCAACCGGGTGACGATCAAGAATATGAACATAGGGAAGACGGTCGAATATACGATCGTGTCGGAAAACGAGGCCAATTTGAAGGAAGGTAAACTCTCGATCGGGACGCCGATCGCACAGGCGCTGTTGGGGAAAAAGAGGGGCGATGTGGTCGAGGTGCAGGTGCCGTCGGGGATCTTGAAACTGGAGGTGTTGGATATTTCGATCTGATAGGGGCGGATGAAGATTCCACAAACAGCGCGGGCTCTGTCATAATGACAGAGCCCGCGCTGTTTTATTCCCCGCCGCCGAGGTGCAAGGCCAGCCACACACACTCGGCCGACGTCCGGACCACCCGATGCCGCCGGTGCGCCTTGATCCGCAGGTAGTCGCCCGCGCCCAGAGTCACCGTCGTACCGTCGCCCCACTCCAACACCGCCTCGCCCCGGACCACCATCACCCACTCGTCCCACGCCTGGTCGTACCACGCGCCGTCCCGAACGTCACACGACACGATCCGTTCCAGCCGCACCCGGCTGCCCGGTTCGAGCGACGCCGCCAGCAGCGTCTCGAACCGCTCTTCTCCCTCTGCCGGCCGGTCGCCGGAAAAGATACTATCGACCATATCCCCCTCTGTTTACAAATCCGTAATCGGCTTATATCGCGGCACCAGCGTCTTCATCACCGTCCAAGCGATCAGGTAAGCCAACGCGCAGAAAATAAAGGCAATGGCATATCCGGCCGGCTTTCCCTCGAAACCCAGAAAACGGAGTGCCGCCTGGTCGCTGTACGTAAAGAGCATGCCGGCCCCTTTCTGAATGAAGAACGAGCCGATACCGCCCGCCATCCCCCCGATCCCGGTGATCGTTGCGATGGCCCGTTTCGGGAACATATCGCCGATCGTGGAGAAAATGTTGGCCGACCACGCCTGATGGGCCGACGCCCCCACGGCAATCAGCAAAATCGGCACCCAGTAGCTGATTCCACCCAGCGGCTGAGCCGCCAGCACCACCAACGGAAAGAAAGCGATAATCAGCATCGCCCGCATCCGCCCGGCATAGGGGTCCATCCCCCGGTCGATGAAATAGGTCGGAAACTTACCCCCGAACACCGATCCGAAAACCGTAATCGTATACAGAATCGCAATCGGCCACGCAATCTCCGTTCCCACCATCCCATACTGCGCCTTAAGGTAAGCCGGCGTCCAGAACAGGAAGAACCACCACACGCCGTCGGTCATGAACTTGCCGAAGGCGAAAGCCCAGGTCTGCCGATACCGCAGGCACTGCCAAAAAGAGATCCGCCGGTCAGGCTCCTCCTGCACCCCGGCCTCGGTCGTGGCCGCATCTTGCTCGATGTAAGCCCTCTCGGCGGCATTCATCCGTCGGTTTTCCTCCGGTTTCCGGTAGATGAAGACCCAAAAGCCCAGCCACAGGAAACCGATCAGCCCCACGATCACAAAAGCGGCCTCCCACCCCCACAGTTCGGCCATCACCGGCACCGTCAGCGGCGCCACGATCGCCCCGACGTTGGCCCCGGAGTTGAAAATACCGGTCGCGAACGCACGGTCTTTCTTCGGAAAATACTCCGCCGTGGCCTTGATGGCTGCCGGGAAATTCCCCGCCTCGCCGATGGCCAGCACACACCGACAGATAATGAAAGCCGTCACACTAATCACGGCGATTTGACCGACCAGATCGGCCCCCTGTGCCGCCCGCAAGGCCGCCGAATCCGGCAGGCCGGTGAGCCGTTCCGTCACCACGCCGCACACGGCGTGCACCCCCGCCCCCAGCGACCACACGGCGATCGACCAGGCATACCCCCGCTTGGTCCCCACCCGGTCCACAAACCGCCCGGCAAAGAGCATCGCGACGGCATAGACCAGCGAAAAGATCGCCGTAATGGTCCCGTAATCGCTGTCCGTCCAGTGGAACTCCTCTTCCAGGATCGGTTGCAGGAGCGAGAGCACCTGCCGGTCGAGGTAGTTGACCGTCGTGGCGAAAAAGAGCATCGAACAGATCAGCCACCGGTAGTTGGTCATCTTTCCGGCAGCCGCAGTATGAAGTCGACTCATGGGATGAAAGAATTTGGGTTAGTTCTTTTGTAAAACAGGGCGAGACTTGGTTACTTCCGCACAGCGACAACCCTATCCAGCACGCATTTAATAGTCTCCGTAACCGCCGCCCAGTCGCGCGCCTCGACCAGCTTTTTCGGGAAGAGGTTCGATCCCATCCCCACGCAGGTCACCCCCGCCTGGAACCAAGCCCGCAGGCTCTCCTCGGTGGGTTCGACCCCTCCGGTGGGCATAATGGAGCTCCAGGGGCACGGCCCTTTGACCGCCCGAACGAACTCCGGACCGCCCACCGACGACCCCGGAAAGATCTTCACGATTTCGGCCCCGAGCTCTTCGGCTCTTCCGATCTCGCTCAGCGAGCCGCATCCCGGCGCCCAAAGCACCTTCCGCCGGTTGCAGACCGGCGCCATCTCCTCGTTGAGCAACGGCGAGACGACGAATGCCGCACCGAGCTGAATATAGAGCGCAGCCGTCGGCGCATCGACCACCGACCCGACCCCGAGCATCAACTCGGGCAGCTCCCGGGCCGCCCACCGGTTGAGCTCCCCGAAAACCTCATGGGCGAAATCGCCCCGGTTCGTGAACTCGAAAACCCGAATCCCGGCCGCATAAGAAGCCTTCAGAATCTCCTTGCACAACTCGGCATCGGCGTGGTAAAATACGGGGATTACCCCCTGCCGCTTCATCTGGAAAGCAACCTCTATTCGGCTGAAACGTGCCATAATCCGTATGTTTCTTGTTGTTTGTACTCATCCGCCCATCCGGGCGGCCGTCACCCTACCGCGACACCCGGCCCGAGCCGTCGCCACCCATCAATTTTTCGACCTCGTCGATCGTCACCAGGTTGAAGTCGCCCTTGATCGTGTGCTTGAGGCACGATGCCGCCACGGCAAAATCGATCGTCCGCCGGAAATCCTCGCCATAGGTCAGCAGGCCGTAGATCAGCCCCCCGCCGAACGAGTCGCCGCCGCCGACCCGGTCGACGATATGGGTGATGTCGTACCGCCGCGAAGCGTACAACCGCCCGCCGGTGTAGAGCACCGCCCCCCAGGTATTGTGGTTGGCGTTGATCGAGCCGCGCAGGGTGATCGCCACCCGCGCGGCCCGCGGGAATCGCTCCTGCAGCTGCCGGGCCACACTCTCGAACCGCGCCGCGTCGACCTCGCCCCCCGTCGCCGTGACGTCGAATCCCTCCGGTTTGATCCCGAAGACCTTCTCGGCATCCTCCTCATTGGCGATAATCACGTCGCAGCACTCGACCAGCGCCGGCATTACCTCCATACAGCTCTTGCCGTACTTCCACAAGTTTTTGCGGTAGTTCAGGTCGCACGAAACGGTGACCCCCAGCCGATTCGCCGCCCGAGCCGCCTCCAGGCAGACATCCGCCGCCGACTGCGACAAGGCGGGCGTAATCCCCGTGAAGTGGAACCAGTCGGCCCCCGCAAAGATCCGTTCCCAGTCGATCATCCCCGGCTGAATCGTCGAGATCGACGAATGCGCCCGGTCATAGACCACCTTGCTCGGCCGACTCACCGCCCCCGTCTCGAGGTAGTAGATCCCGAGCCGCTCGCCGCCCCAAACGATGTCGGAAGTCCCGACCCCATGCCGCCGCAACTCGTCGCGACAAGCCCGCGCGATGTCGTTCTCCGGCAGCCGGGTAACGAAGCTGGTCTCCATCCCGAAACCGGCCAACGAAACGGCCACATTCGCCTCCCCGCCGCCGAACGTTGCCTCATACGACGCAGCCTGTGCGAACCGAAGGTACTCGGGCGTAGCCAGCCGCAACATGATCTCACCGAAGGTCACTATCTTTTTCATTCCGAATGATCGATTATTTAAGCGTTACAACAAGCGGATTTTCCATCCGGAGACTCTCGTCGAAGATCAACTGCGTCATCGCCTCCGGCGTCGGCACATCGCTCTTGCTCCACCCTGCCCCCATCAGGTAAGTAAACGGCCGGCCCTCCGGAATCACCGTACCGGCCAACAAGTGTCCCAACCGCGTCTCGACTTTCACCTCGCACGGGAAAACCAACCCGACGGCCGTATGTCCGTTGTCGGGCAGGTTGTCGGTGTTGAGCGGCTCCCAATATCCCACCATCCGGATCGGTTTATTGAGGATGTCGAGCACCCGGCCCCCCGCACCGCGCGTCACGATCCCGGCCGCCACCTTCAGCCGATCGAAATCGCCCGTGTACTCCTCCGTGATCCGGTTGAAATGCGTGTTGGCATCCAACGAAACGGTCCGCCGCTCGGTCACCATCACCGTATCGGCCCGGAACGGCGCATAGTCGAGCTGAAAAGCGATCCGAATCGGCCCGTTGTCCAACACCCGGTACGACACGTAGTTGTTCCCCAGCCACAGCGAATCCTTCTCGTAAGGCGCCATCGCCCCCGCCCCGAGCGTACGCCCCACTTTATAACAATCCAACCCCTCGCCGTGGTCGGCATGGTAGTTGAACCCGGGCCGATACCACCGGTCGATCACCAGGCTGTCGGTCCGTTTAAGCCAAATATCGATCCCGTTGCTGATCTCTCCCGTGGCCTCCAGCGCCGGACCGTACATCCGATGGCCGATCCGATTGTTTTCCCACGCGAAGTCATCCATCCGTTCCGGCACGAAACGACCGTAAGCCTGCACCGGATACGCCTCGCGCTCGCCGCACTTCAACCGATAAGTCGTCGTCCCGCCGGCCGGAACCGTCGCCTGGAAAATCAACGCCTGCGGCTCCGTCCCGCCGTTATACAGCACCTGCGAAGGCTGCTGCCGACCGTCCGGAGCCTCGACGACAATCGTCTCGGGCGTGACGCCCGAGAGTCTGTCCGCCACCTCCGCCCAAGCGATTTCGACCGTCTCGTCAGCACGCGCCAGCTGCTTCAACGGATTGACAACCTCCACCCGGACGCCGCACGCGACCGACAGAACGGCCGTCGACAAAAGTAATGCTATGCGTTTCATCTCGTTTCTTTGTTTTCCTGCCTGTGTTAATCCTCGTTCATCGCCTTGCCGAGCGAAGCCAAAATACCGCCGTCGACATACACGATATGTCCGTTCACGAAATCCGACGCCCGCGACGCCAAAAAGACCGCCACCCCGGCCAGGTCCTCCGGATCGCCCCACCGAGCCGCCGGCGTACGCTTGAGGATGAATTCGTTGAACGGATGCCCGCCGACCCGAATCGGCGCCGTCTGTGCCGTAGCGAAATAGCCCGGCCCGATCCCGTTCACCTGGATGTTGTACCGCGCCCACTCCGTCGCCAGATTGCGGGTCAGCATCTTCAGCCCCCCCTTGGCCGCCGCATAGGCGCTCACCGTATCGCGTCCCACTTCGCTCATCATCGAGCACATGTTGATGATCTTCCCGCCGCCGCGTTCGATCATGCTCCCGGCCACCGCTTTCGAAAGGATAAACGGCGCTGTCAAGTCCGTGGAAATCACGACATTCCACTCCGCGACACTCATCTCCACGGCCGGAATCCGCTTGATAATACCGGCATTATTCACCAGGATATCCACCGGCCCCACCTCCGACGCAATCCGTGCCACAGCCTCTGCCACCTCCGCCTCATTCGTCACGTCAAACAGATACCCCCGCGCCCGAATCCCCCGCGCCTCGTACTCTTTCAACGCAAGCTCCATCTTATCGGCCGAATGGCCGTTCACCACCAACGTCGCACCCGCCTCGGCCAACGCCACAGCCACGGCCATCCCCAACCCATGGGTCCCGCCGGTCACCAACGCTACTTTCCCGCTCAAATCAAACAATTCCAATGATTTCATACGACTTTAAATTTTATCTTTTGTCATCTATTATCTTTGGCTACGGGCCGGGACTGCCGCTTTTTGGAAAAAGCGGCACCAAAAACTTTTGAGATAGCATACGCTACGCCTTAAGCTCCGCAAGCTAATGCTTT
>CAJTNK010000011.1:0-3654 GCA_910577885.1 uncultured Rikenella sp. | reverse complement strand
TTTTTTGGTTCTTTTTGTTCACAAAAAGAACAGTACCCTCCTGTCGCTAAAGAACAGATGTCAACAAATCAGATTTAAATTATTTGAGGTCAGTGGTGGGACAGCCATCCATATCGCCATAGTCCATGTTTTCGCCCGCCATGCCCCAGATGAACGTGTAGTTGTGGGTGGCACAGGCCGAGTGGATCGACCATTGGGGGGAGATTACCGCCTGGCGGTTACGCATCCAGATGTGTCGCGTCTCTTGGGGTTGTCCCATGAAGTGGCACACCGCCTGGTCGTCCGGGAGTTCGAAATAGAAGTAAGCCTCCATCCGCCGGTCGTGCGTATGGGCCGGCATGGTGTTCCAGACGCTCCCGGGCCGCAGTTCCGTCATCCCCATTTGGAGTTGACAGGTCGGCAGGACCTGATTGACGATCATTTTATTGATGACCCGGTGGTTGCTCTCTTCGAGCGACCCCAGTTCGACCACCACCGCCTCCTCTTTGGTGATCTTGCGGTCCGGGTACTCGGCATGCGCCGGAGCGGAGTTGAAGTAGAACCGCGCCGGAGCCGCCGCATCGTCGCTCGAGAAAACGATATCCCGGTCACTCTTGCCCAAATACAACGCCTCTTTGTAGCCCAACCGATACTCCTTGTCGCCTGCGCGCACGGTCCCCGTTCCGCCGACATTGATGATCCCCAACTCGCGCCGGTGCAGGAAACGTTCGGCCCGCAGCGGCGGAATGGCGTCCAACGTCAAGGCTTTGACCGTCGGCACCGCCCCACCGACGATCAACCGATCATAAGCCGAATAGATCAGATTGATCTCTCCGTCGGTCATGATATTCGGAAAGAGATACTCGGCCCGGAGGCGTTCGGTGTCGTAGCTCTTCGCATCGGCCGGATGCGAAGCGTAACGCATTTCGTATTTTACGTCAGACATACTGTATGTTTATTTGATTACTTTCTTCAACGACGATTCGCGCACGATGAGCTCCGGCGCAATCACCACCCCGACCTGGGGCTCACCCCGCAATCGGTCGAACATCATCTTTCCGGCCATATATCCCATCTTGTAGCTGAACTGGTCCACCGAGCTGAGCGGCGTAGCGAGCAGCTGGCAGAAAGGTTCGTTGGCAAACCCCACCACAGCCACCCGCTCCGGGACGGCGATTCCCGCCTCGCGAAACTCGAGCATCGCCCCCAAGGCGGCAAAGTCGCCGGCAAAAAAGATCGCCTCCGGCAAAGCCTCCTCATTGCCCGCCGCCCGCGCGGCCAGGAGGCCTCGAACGAACCGCCTTCCCTCCTCTTCCGAGGTGTTGACCCCCTCGAAGACATAGTCCTCGGGTGAAGCTACTCCGGCTTTGCGCATCGTGTCGAGATACCCTTGCCGCCGGTCGCGCCACACGTTGACCTGCTGCGGCCCGGCAAAATGGAAGATCCGCCGCATCCCCTGCCAGAGCAGGTGGTCGACCGCCAAGACTGCTCCCTGATAGTCGTCCACGATGACCGTCCCGGCCTCTACCCCCTGAGCCGTCCGGTCGAAGAGCACCACCGGCACTCCGGCCGCCGAAAGCCGGTTGTAATAGCCGTGATCCGTCGCGTCGGCCGCCACCGAAGCGATAACGCCGTCCACCTTGCCGGCCAGCGAGTTGACGATCCGTTCCTCACGTTCGGCCGAGTCTTTCGACTGATAGATCAATACGTCGTACCCCTGTTTGTAGGCCCGGTCCTCGATCCCCTCGATGGCCGACGAAAAGAAGCTCCGATTGATACCCGGCACCACGACGCCGATCGTATTTCTCCGTCCGGTTTTGAGGTTCACGGCCACGGAGTTCGGCGTGTAGTGCAACTCTTCGGCCACCTGCCGGATACGCTCCTTGAGGGCCGCGCTGATCGACGGGTGGTCGCTCAAGGCCCGCGACACGCTGGAGACCGAAACTCCCAGTCGCTGAGCGATATCGTATATGGATGTCCGTTTTTGAGCCATGTCCGAAAGGGGGATTACCGACCGATTACACAATCGTTTGCGCAAATGTAGATATTAATCGCGGAGATGCAAATATTTTTCGGCACGGAATTTCTCAGAAATCCAAATAACAAATTATATATCAATCCATTACAAAAATACAAATTCAACCCTCCCCTCTCTCTTATTTGGAAAAACGAATAGAATTTCTACATTTGTGCAATCGGTTGCGTACATGAAACCCAATCGATTACGAGCCATTAAATTTGAAAATTTTTTAATAATAACCCTTAACACCCTTTTTTCACCATGAAAATCAGCACCATGGCCCTTTGTTCGCTGGCCTGCGCGACGTTGGCGGCGGGCGGCATCGACTCCGCAGCGGCCAAAGGCCGAAAAATCGCACCGGTCATCACGGAAAATGTCGACTTCGCAGCCCGACAGGTCCGCCTGATGGTCGACACGATGGATACCTTCCGGCAGATCCCCAGCCCGCGGACCACGGACAAAAACGGACGACTGGTCTTCACCTCGCTGGACGACTGGACGAGCGGTTTCTTTCCGGGAACCCTCTGGTACCTCTACGAACTGACCGGCGACAGCACGTGGCTGCGGCCGGCCGTACACTACACCGAGGGGATGGAACGCATCAAATACTACCGCGGAAACCACGATATCGGCTTCATGATCTTCTGTTCGTTCGGCAACGGACTCCGGCTCACCGACAAGCCATCCTATAAAGATGTGATCGTCACGGCGGCCCGGACCCTGAGCGAACGCTATCGGCCGGGGGCGGGCGTGATTCAGTCGTGGCCGCAATGGAGGGGCTGGGACTGCCCGGTGATTATCGACAACATGATGAACCTCGAACTGTTGTTCGAAGCGACCCGGATGAGCGGCGACTCGTCGTTCCGGAAAATCGCCACTTCGCACGCCGACCAAACCATGAAACACCACTACCGGCCGGACATGAGCTGCTACCACGTGGTGGACTACGACTCCCGGACGGGCTCCGTACGCAGCCGGGTAACGGCACAGGGCTATGCCGATTCGTCGGCCTGGGCCCGGGGGCAGGCCTGGGGGCTGTACGGCTACACGCTGTGCTACCGCTACACGCACGATCCGCGCTACCTGAAACAGGCCGAAGAGATCGCACGATTCATCTTCACGAACCGGAATCTGCCGTCGGATTTGGTTCCGTACTGGGATTACGACGTGCCGAACATCGCGGCCGAACCGCGCGACGCTTCGGCCGCAGCCATCACGGCATCGGCGCTCTACGAGCTGTCGACCTACGCCGGGAAAAAACAGGGGAAAGCCTACAAAAAGCTGGCCGACCGGATTGTCCGGACGCTCGGTTCGCCGGCCTACCGGGCCGAGCTGGGCGAGAACGGCTACTTCGTTCTGATGCACTCGACGGGCAACAAGCCGGGGCCTTCGGAAGTGGATGTGCCGCTGGTCTATGCGGACTACTACTTCCTCGAAGCACTCAAGCGCAAGCGGGACCTGGAGGCACGCTAAACAGCGGGGGTTTCCCGTCATTGGGATATGCGACACGTACGCCGGGGACTATTCGAGGCTTTTGCGGGGCTTTCGTAGCTCGTTATAGCGATACGCAGTATCGCCAGTCCCGCCGGGGTCACCCGGACGCCGCCCGCGCAGGGCAGTCGAAGCAGTTTGCAACCGGGTAGGCCCAGTTCGAG
>CAJTNK010000010.1 GCA_910577885.1 uncultured Rikenella sp. | reverse complement strand
CGAGAGGGTCGGGCCCCGACGGGGCATCGGACCCGCGCGGCCGACGCGTTCGTGTCCCGGCGCGCGGCCAATGACCGTTGGGCGAAGCTGGGTTGGGGCGGGTGGCCGGGAATTGGTCAGCAATCCGGGAATCTGCACTCCGCAGGAGTGCGCGAGTCGCCGCCACCCCACGCGGCGCGAGCTACTCGACGGTGCTCGTAGCTCTTTCCCGCTGGCGGCGACTCGCTGGAGCTTTCGAGTGCCGAGCGGCACCCGGCCTCCGAAAACAAACACTACAGAATAAAAACCTGATAACCTGATAAGGAGATGAAAAGATTACTGTTAGCCGCCATTTGTTTGGCCGCGGGAAGTTTGGGAACGACCTATGCGCAGCGTTATACGGTCCGGGGCACGGTGCCGGCGTCGGAGAACGGAAAGATGGTCTACATGAGCACGTACGAGCAGCAAGAGCCGTTGGACAGCGCGGTGGTTCGGGACGGGAAGTTCGAGTTCACGCGTGAGGATCGCGGAATCCGGCGGTTGGAGCTGGGGCGGAAGTACTATGCCAACCTGATCGCCGAACCCGGGACGATCACCGTGGACTTGAGCGATCCGAAGTTGGTGGGAGGGACGCCGTTGAACGACTCGATCGCGTGGTTCAACGGGCAGAAAACCTCCATCAACAAGGAGTTTGATCGGATACAGCGCGACAGCACCTTGACAGCAGAAGAGAAGCGAGCGCGCGGAAAAGAGCTTGACAGTCGTTACGAGCGTATGACCCGCGCCTCGTTCCAAGCCAACCGGGACAACTGGTTCGGCGGCTTCGTTTTTTGGGACAGTGCTTTTGGGATGAATACCGCCGAGTTTTGGGCCTGCTATGACGCGGTTGGGGAGGAGATTCGGGAATTTGCGCCGTTGAAACACATCAAGAAGTACAAGGAAGCGATGCAGGCGACGGAGGCCGGGAAGAAGTTCGTCGATTTCGAGGGAGTGGACAGTACGGGGCGGAAGGTGAAATTGTCGGACTATGTGGGTAAGGGGAAATACGTGTTGGTGGATTTTTGGGCCTCGTGGTGCGGGCCGTGCCGACAAGAGACGCCGATCGTGGCCCGGGCTTATGAGAAGTACAAGGATAAAGGATTGGAGGTTCTTGGATTGTTCGTTTGGGACCGGCCCAAGAACCTCGGCAAGGCGGTCAGGGAGTTGAAGATCACGTGGCCGCAGCTGATCGACTCGAACGGTGTGGCGGGCAAGCTCTACGGCGTGCAGGGAATTCCGCACATCATGCTGATCGGTCCGGACGGGACGATCCTCGCGCGCCAGCTCCGCGGACCGCGGATCGAAGAGGAACTCGCCCGACAGATCAACTAAAATATGCTAATCGTTCTTTAGCGCCGGGAGGCTACTGTTCTCACTAACTTCGCTTCGCTCGTTTTGCTTTCGTGTAGTTTGCGAACCGTGTTTGGCTACGGGCTGGGACTGCCGCTTTTTGGAAAAAGCGGCACCAAAAACTTTTGAGATAGCATACGCTACGCCTTAGGCTCCGCAATCCTTAGGAGCATGGGTGGGGTTCTTTTAGGCGCGCTATGAGTCTTAGCTCGCATGAAGCGCGCCCAAAAAGAATCCCCACCCAAAGCACCAGGCTGACACGGCCAAAGCATCCCAGCGGGATGCGTTCGGAAGTCTTTTGGGTACCTTTTCTTCAGAAAAGGTACAGTACCCTCCAGCACAAAGAGCGATTAGCAGATTATACCGAGAAGTAACGCGAGAGAACAGAAGTTAAAAGTACAGTACCCTCCCGTTCACCAAGCACGACAAGACACATTAATAAAAAAATAATCATCACACTTTACACCATGTCAGAATTCAAATACCAGGAACCTTTTCCGATGGGTGAAGACACGACCGAGTACCGGTTGTTGACCAAAGAACACGTTTCGGTGGTCGAGTGCGCCGGGCGTCGGATCCTGCAAGTGGCTCCGGAGGGGCTGAACCTGTTGGCCCGGGAGGCGTTCCGGGATGTTTCGTTCTACCTGCGGGCTTCGCACCTGCAGCAGCTGGCCGACATCCTCCAGGATCCGGAGGCGAGCGACAACGACAAGTTCGTGGCTTATACGATGCTGCTGAACCAGGCGGTGTCGGCCGAGGGCGAGCTGCCGACGTGCCAGGACACCGGGACCGCCATTGTGATTGGGAAGAAAGGCGAGGACGTTTATACCGGGGTGAACGATGCCGAGTGGCTCTCGAAAGGGGTTTACGAAACTTACCGGGACTGCAACCTGCGCTATTCGCAAGTCGTGCCGTTCACGATGACCGAAGAGAAGAACAGCGCCACGAACCTGCCGGCACAGATCGACCTGTATGCCGAACCGGGGATGGCTTATAAGTTCCTGTTCCTGACCAAGGGGGGCGGCTCTGCGAATAAGACCTTCCTGTATCAGCAGACCAAGGCGCTGTTGAACGAAGAGTCGCTCACGGCTTTCATCAAAGACAAGATCAAGGACCTGGGGACTTCGGCTTGTCCGCCGTACCACTTGGCGGTGGTGATCGGGGGTACTTCGGCGGAGGCCAACCTGGCGACCGTGAAGAAGGCGTCGGCGCACTACTACGACCACCTGCCGACCCGTGGGAACGAGGGGGGACAGGCGTTCCGCGACTTGGAGTGGGAAGAAAAAATCAAGCGCATTTGTCAGGAATCAGGCGTAGGGGCGCAGTTCGGGGGGAAATACCTGGTGCATGACGTACGGGTGATCCGTCTTCCGCGGCATGCGGCCTCTTGTCCGGTGGGGATCGGCGTGAGCTGCTCGGCCGACCGGAACATCAAAGCCAAGATCACGGAAGAAGGGATCTTCCTCGAGCAGCTCGAGAAAAACCCGGCCCGGTTCCTGCCGAAAGAGGCTCCGGGATTGGCACCGGCGGTCGAAATCGACCTCGACAAGGGGATGGATGCCGTGCGGGCCGAGCTGACGAAGTACCCGATCAAGACCCGGCTCAATATCCGGGGGACTTTGATTGTGGCACGGGACATCGCCCATGCGCAGATCAAGCGGATGTTGGACGAGGGCAAGCCGATGCCGGAGTACTTCAAAAACCACCCGATCTACTACGCCGGTCCGGCCAAGACGCCGAACGGTATGGCTTCGGGGTCGTTCGGTCCGACGACGGCGGGTCGGATGGACCCGTATGTGGACCTGTTCCAGGACCACGGCGGTTCGATGGTGATGGTGGCCAAGGGAAATCGCAGCCAGGCGGTGACGGATGCCTGCCGGAAGCATGGCGGCTTCTACCTCGGTTCGATCGGCGGACCGGCGGCGGTGTTGGCCAAGAACAGCATCAAGTCGGTCGAAGTGGTCGACTTCCCGGAACTCGGGATGGAAGCGGTGCGGAAGATCTATGTCGAGGATTTTCCAGCCTTTATCATCGTCGACGACAAGGGGAACGACTTCTTCGCCGAGTTCGCTCACTGATTTCTTTTCCGTTGAGATCAGTTTTCGTTTCAGCCTCGCCGCATGTTTCCGGCGGGGCTTTTTCATGTTCTTTGGGACGCTTCGCAACCATGCGGGGCGTTTTTTCATTTCGACCGGTGCCGCTCGGCGCGCAGATTGGTTTTGTCGCCCGTTAGGCCCCAGCGATGCGAAGCATCGCCAGCTCGCCGCGAGCACGCGGGGCCCGGCCGACCGACGCGTTCGCGTCACGGCGCGGGCCTTTATTAGGGTAGAGGCAGCCCGGTTCGAGTGCCGAGCGGCAGGTCGCGCCGCAGGGGGTGACGGTGGCTCACGCGACCCTATGGGTCGCAGTTGTTCAACTTGCCGACCTATCCGCAAAGAAAGTTCGTCCTCGGGCGCGCCCCCCTGCTCCGCCCCACGGTCTCTGTCCGCGCGCCAGCGAAATCTTATTCAAACGCGTACCCTGCGTTTGAACGATTTCGCTACTTAAGGCGCGGCGCGCGGGGTTTGATAGAACTGCGCTCAGGCCGCGCGGGCCGCCCTTACGCCGGGCGGGCGGTGCCTCCCGGCACTCGGTACTGGCCATTCGGGCGAGAAAACAGTCTTTGGCCGCGCGCCTTGGCGATTCATTCTATTTTGCAATTAGCAAAATAGTTGAATCGCTATTAAGGCGGGGCGCGCGGTGCCGCTCGGCACTCGAACCGGGCCTGCCGGTGGCAACCGGCATTGTCCGCGCGGGGCCACCGACTAAGGTCGAGAGAACTCCGACAAAAGCCCCAACGGGGCCTCGCGGCGAGCGGGCGATGCTACGCATCGCTATAACGAGCTGTGAAACCCCAGCAAACCCTCTCTGACCGCGCGGAAAGCGCAACAAACCCGCCCAAGCCATCACAAAAAAACGCGGGAGCGCGCTTTCCCCAAAAGCGTGCTCCCGCGAACAGTCTGCTACCCTAAAGTCTCCTACCTTAACTACCTCGGGCCGCCACCGGGAGGCGGTCCCATCGGTGCACCGCCCGGATGTCCGCCCTGACCGCCGCGACCGCCGAACATGCTCGGCCGATCGCTCGCACCGTAGTTGTCCGCCGAACGCCCCTTCCGCGTGTCGAACTTGTAGGTGAAGCTCACCAGGAAGTAACGTTTCAGGACGTTGCTGAGGGTCGTTTGGGTGTAGGTGTCGAAGCTCTGCTGCCGGAAGGCCCGGTTTTGATTCAAGAGGTCGTAGCCCGAGACCCGAATCTCCGCCTGCCGGTATTTGAGGAACTTGTAGCCGATTCCGGCATTCAGCAGGGCATAGTGCTGCGAGTAAGAAGCCTGTGTCCCGAACGAGTTTTTCCACGTGGCATCGGCGTTGATGAAGAGCCCCTTCCAAAGAAAGATGTTCAGGAAAGCCGCCAGGTCGCTCCCGACATAACGGTCGAAGGTACGGTTGAGCTGATCGGCCACCCGGTCCTTCTGCCGACTCGTCGTGAAGTTCAGCGACGGGCGGTAAGCCACCGTGAAGTCGATGTTCTCCGAGATGTTGCTCGTCAGCGAGAGGTTCAGCCCCATTCGGTTGCTCCGCGAGAGGTACTTGACGTAGTCCTCCATCGACGGGGTCTGGGCATATTGGTATCGGAAGCCGATGTTCATGTTGCTGCGCAGCGGGTTGATACGGAAGCTGTAGATCCCGAAGGCATTGGCGCTGATGTATCCGTCGAGGTTGACCGGCGAGGAGAACTGTGCCCCGCGAACGATCGTGGTCCCCTGGTACTCTTCGTCGGAGGTGAGATAGCGCCGGTGGTTGGCGATGTAGTCCTGCGTGAAGTTGGCGAAGGCGAAGAGGTGGAAGTTGGTCGACTTCTCGGGATTGGCCAGGTTGTACCGCACTTCGATGCGGTCGGTGTAGCTCTGCCGGAGGTTCGGATTCCCGGCGTAGACCTGCAGCGGGTTACTGAGGTCCAATACCTCCTGCAGCTGGTTGACGTTCGGAGTCGAGGTGTTGCGCCGGTAGACGACGTTGAGGCTCTGCATCTTGGTGGGCCTCCACTCGAACCGCAGACGAGGCAGCCAGGCATCGAAATGGTAACGACTCTCCAATTCGCTCGGATAGGTCTGGTCGTCGTTCAGCGTCGAGTACTGGTAGCTCACCGCCGCATTGAGCGTGATTTTGTTCTTCTTGACCCAGTTGTAGCCCACGGTGGCCGAATGGCGGGTTTGGTTTCGGTCGAAGAGGTTCGAGGTGGTCGGGTCGAGTTCGAGGATCTCGCCCAGTTCGGAATCCGCGATGACATCATAGCTCCGGATCCTCGACTCGGATTTGTCGTAGCTGAAACGGTAGCTGAACTGGATGCGCGACGACTTCGAGAGCGGCTCGGCGTAGCTCACCCGCCCCGACGCGTCGAACCCCGGCGTCCCGAGCGTCCCGTTTTGATTCAGGATGCTGTAGACGAGTCCGTCGTCCAGTCCGGCCGCCTTGGTATAGAGGCTCAGGACCGACAATCGGCCGTCGCTCCCCTCCCCTGCATCGGTCGAAGGGTCGTCGTCCGAAGTGCCGTACACCGAACGCTGCGTCCGGTCGCCCCATCCGTTGCTTCCGCCCACCGAACCGCCCAGCGACAGCGTCCGACCCGCCTTGCCGAAACGGTGCATCCACCACACGTTGGCCGACGCGTCATAGGTCCCGAGCTTCGTCCGATATCGGTTCTCGGCCGAGTTGCTCAACAGCCCGTCCAACCAGGTGTTCTGCATCGATTCGCTGTGGCCGTGGTTCGTGGAGTAGGTGACGCGCGGCGCAAAGAAAATGCGGTTCGTTTCGTTCGGATTCCACTCCACCCGCAGATTGGCCCGGTGCTGGTAGTTGTATCCCTTGGTGGCCGTGGTGTCGTTATAAAGGCGCGAGATGTTCTTGTAGTCCTGCCCCACCGCCTGCCAGATATCGGCATTGACGTTGTTGAAGAAGTAGCTCCCGTTGAGCTTCACCTTCTCGAAATCGCCCTGATAGTTGAGGCCGGCCATCGTGGTGGTCCGGATCCCGCCGCGGACGTTGGTCGTAAACTGGCTGACGTCGCTGCCGCCGCCCATCCCCATGCCTCCCCGCCGACCGGTCATCGAGCTGGCGATGTCGTTGAGAGTGAAGCCCTGGTTATTGACATTGTTCCGCGAGGCCAGAACGGTCCACCGCTGGTTGGTGTTGAAGATATTGGCCGCCGCCCCCACCGAGTACCGGTTATCGGTTCCGTAACCGGCATAGGCCTTCCCGAAGGTACTGGTACTCACGCCGCTTTTCGTGACGATGTTGATGGCCTTGATCCGCTCCCCGTCGTCGAAGCCGGAGAACTTCGACTCGTCGCTCTTATCCTCGAAGATCTGCATGCTCTCGACCACATCGGCCGGCAGGGTCTTGAGCGCTACGGCCGGGTCGTCGGCAAAGAACTCCTTGCCGTCCACATACACCTTGCTGACGGTCTGCCCGTGGATCTCCACGGCTCCGTTCTCGTCGGTCGTCACGCCGGGCATCTTCTTGAGCAGGTCCTCGCTCGACGCGTCGGGATTGGTCTTGAACGCCGCGGCATTGTACTGCAACGTGTCGCCCCGCATGGTCGCCATCGGCGCCTTGGCCGCCACCGTCACCTCCTGGGCCATCTGCGCCTCGGGCTGCAGACGAATGGTCCCCAGGTCGACCGTCGCTCCCTCGCTCGGCGCGATGGTCCGCAAGTAGTCCCGGTAGCCGATGAACGACACGCGCACCGTGGTCGTCTTCTCGCGGCTGGTCACCGCGAAACTCCCGTCCGATCCCGTCAACGAGGTCCGCTTGGCCACATCCGGCTCTCCGGGATTAATCATCACATAAGCCCCGGCGATCGGTAGCCCATCATCGCCGCCCACTACTCTACCCTTCAGGCTCACAGGACCACCCACGGCGGTCCCGACACTCACCAATACCATACTCAACAATCCGATTACACGTCTCATCTATCCTTTCTGTATTTTTATTTAATTTTTTCTTTGTGACAGGAGGGTACTGTTCTTTTTGTGAACAACCGAGCAGCGTACCGAGCGCAGAGACCGTTTACGGGCTTTGCCAAGGTAGCGCGAGGAAGACGAAGTCAAAAAGAACCAAAAAAACTTTCGGGAATGCTGACGCATTCCATGGGCTGCCGTAGTCAAGAGCCTTGAGTCCTTTCTTTTGGGGTGGCCTTTTGTGGGCGCGCCTAAGGTTTTTCGCAGCCTAAGCGCGTCCACAAAAAGTGCCACCCCAGCAACGGGCCAAAGCATTAGCTTGCGGAGCCTAAGGCGTAGCGTATGCTATCTCAAAAGTTTTTGGTGCCGCTTTTTCCAAAAAGCGGCAGTCCCGGCTCGTAGCCAAAGAACAATTCAAAAAAGTACGATAGTGAGACGAGGAATGGTGGAAAAGTTTAATGGGGGTGCTCTATTTTTTTGTGCGGAGGGGTGGAATTTGAAATAAACATATAACTTTGTAAGAGTCTGTTAACCGATTCACAGCGGTTGACGGACGCTGGGGTAGCCACGAATAAATAACCCAAAAAATACACTCACAGACATGGCAGAAGAAAAAGCAACGAAGCTGCTGTCCGACTTTCCGCCCGTTACCACCGGGTCATGGGAGGAGGTGATTGCCAAGGACCTGAAGGGCGCCGACCGGACCAAGAAGTTGGTATGGCGGACGATCGAGGGATTCTCGGCCGAGCCTTATTACCGGGCCGAGGATATGGCCGAGTTGAAGCACCTCGGGACATTACCGGGCGAATTTCCGTACGTGCGCGGCGTGAAGAGCGACAACGCTTGGCGCGTCCGGCAGACGATCGCTGTGGAGCCGGGCGAAGCTCGGGCGGCCAATCGGCAGGCACATGACGTGCTGATGAAGGGTGTGGATTCGCTCGGATTCGTTATCAAGAGCAAGGAGTTTTCGGCGACTGACCTGGATACCTTGCTGGACGGGATCACGATTACGGCCATCGAGCTGGCTTTCAGCGGCTGCGGGGTCTACCGGGCGGCCGAGTTGTTCCTCGACAAGGCGGCGGCCGAGGGGCTCGATCCGGAGCAGGTGTTCGCCACGTTCGCCATCGACCCGCTCATGAAACTCTCGCGGAAAGGGAGCTGGGGATGTTCGGCGCCGGACGGAGCCAAACAGTTCCTCCGGATCAAAGAGCTGCTCGAACGCGCACCGCAGTACAAGCGGGTGCGGCTGATCGCGGCGAGCGGAACGCTGTTCCACAACTGCGGCGCGTCGGCGGTACAGGAGCTGGCGTTCGCTTTGGCGATGGGGCATGAGTATGTGGTGCGGCTGACGGACCTCGGACTGAACGTAGACCAGGTGGCGCCGGCCATCAAGTTCAACTTCTCGGTGGGGACCAGCTACTTCATCGAGATCGCCAAACTGCGGGCTGCACGGATGTTGTGGGCCAACATCATGAAACCGTACGGACCGAAACGGGGGTGCAGTTCGAAGCTGCGGGCGCATGTCCAGACTTCGGCATGGAACCAGACGGTTTACGACCCGTATGTCAATATGTTGCGCGGGACGACCGAGGCGATGAGCGCGGCGATTGCGGGGGTGGACTCGATCGAGGTGCTGCCGTTCGACCACGCCTACGAACAGCCGACGGAGTTCAGCGCACGGATTGCGCGGAACACGCAGCTGTTGTTGAAAGAGGAATCGCACTTCGACCAGGTGACCGATCCGGCGGCGGGGTCGTACTATATCGAGGAGCTGACGGCGTCGATTGCGGCGGAGGCTTGGAAACTCTTCCTGGCGGTCGAGGAGTTGGGCGGTTATGTCGCGGCGTTCGAAAAAGGGTTTATCCAAGAGCAGGTCGAAGCGACGGCCAACAAGCGGGACCAGAATATCGCCACGCGGCGTGAGATTCTGCTGGGGACGAACCAGTACCCGAACTTCACGGAGGTGGCTCCGGCCGAGATCACGGCGGATGTCGTCACGCGGGGCGGCGGTAAGAAGAGTTGCCACTGCGGTTGCAAACACTCGGACCGGGAACCGGAATACCGGCCGCTGAAGCCGTATCGCGGAGCGATGGCTTTCGAGGCGATGCGCCTGCGGACGGATCGCAGCGGGCGGGAACCGAAGGCGTTCATGCTGACTTGCGGCACGCTGGCGATGGCTCGGGCACGGGCGCAGTTTGCCTGCAACTTCTTCGCCTGCGCGGGGATCCGGACCGTGGACAACACCTTCTTCGCCTCGGTGGCCGGCGGGATCGAAGCGGCAAAGGCGTCGGGGGCACAGATCGTGGTGGTCTGCGCGGCGGACGACGACTATGCGACGCTCGCACCGGAGGTCTTCGCGGCGTTCCGCGACTCGAACGTGATCGTGGTGGTGGCCGGAGCACCGGCCTGTCAGCCGGAACTCGAAGCCGCAGGCATCTCGCACTTCATTAGCGTCCGGACCAACGTCCTCCAATCACTCGAAACATACCTCGCAGAATTGGGTATTTAACCGTTCTTTTCTGTAACTGTTTTTCCGACGGGGTTTCCCAAAGAACAGTCATGCGAAACGAAGTTTCGCCGAAAGTTTTTTTGGTTCTTTTTGTTCACAAAAAGAACGGCCCGCGCGGCCTGAGCGCAATTCTGGCTCGCCCCCGCGCGCCGCGCCTTAAAGGGGAATTACGCGCGATTTAATTTATAAATCGCGATGAAATTCCCTGGCGCGCGGGGCAAAGAATCTTCGCCAAGCCAGACGCTTCGCGTCAGTCGCCCGCCTAAAAAGGGATTTCATCCGTTTCAATTTACATTGAAACGGCGTAATCCCTTTTTAGGCGGGCGGGCGACAAGTTGTTTGAGGGTACTGTACCTTTTGTGAACAACCGAGCGGCGTTGCGCGAGCAGAGACCGCTTGCGGGCTTTGCCGAGGTAGCACGAGGAAACCGAAGGTAAAAGGTACCCAAAAGACTTCAGAACGCATCCCTACGGGATGCTTTGGCCTGCTCTACCCAAAAGGGAATGTTTACAGAAAAAAGAACAAGTAAAGACAAGCACAAATGAGAGCACAATTTTCAGATATCAGTTATGATGGAGTCGGCGTAACGGGTTCGTGCGGCTGTAAGTCGACGCAGGCCGGGTGCGGCGAGTCTTCGGTGTGGATGACCCCGGAACACATTGCCGTGAAAGGCACCTATATCGCCGATGATCTGCTCGGGATGGAGCATTTGAGCTACGCGGCGGGGATTGCTCCGTATCTGCGTGGTCCGTATTCGACGATGTTCGTGATGCGTCCTTGGACGATCCGGCAGTACGCCGGATTTTCGACCGCCGCGGAGTCGAACGCTTTTTACCGGCGGAATTTGGCGGCCGGTCAGAAGGGTCTGTCGGTGGCGTTCGACCTGGCGACGCACCGGGGGTATGATGCCGACCATCCGCGGGTGGTGGGGGACGTGGGGAAGGCCGGAGTGTCGATCTGTTCGGTCGAGGACATGAAGGTGTTGTTCGACGGGATTCCGCTGGACAAGATGTCGGTGTCGATGACCATGAACGGCGCTGTACTGCCGGTGCTGGCGTTCTATATCGTGGCGGGGCTGGAACAGGGCTGTACGCTCGACCAGCTCAGCGGGACCATCCAGAACGACATCCTCAAGGAGTTCATGGTGCGGAACACCTATATCTACCCGCCGGAGTTCTCGATGCGGATCATCGCGGATATTTTCGAGTACACCTCGAAACATATGCCGAAATTCAACTCGATTTCGATCTCCGGGTACCATATGCAGGAGGCCGGGGCGACGGCCGATATCGAGATGGCTTATACGCTGGCGGACGGGCTTGAATATTTGCGGACGGGGGTGAATGCGGGGATGGACATCGACTCGTTTGCGCCGCGGTTGTCGTTCTTCTGGGCGATCGGGATGAACCACTTCATGGAGATCGCCAAGATGCGCGCCGCGCGGATGCTGTGGGCCAAGATCGTGAGCCGGTTCAACCCGAAGAATCCGAAGTCGCTGGCGCTCAGAACCCATAGCCAGACCTCCGGCTGGTCGCTGACCGAACAGGACCCGTTCAACAACGTGGCCCGGACGGCGATCGAGGCGATGGCGGCGGCGCTGGGACACACCCAGTCGCTGCATACCAATGCGTTGGACGAGGCCATTGCGCTGCCTACGGATTTCTCTGCCCGGATCGCGCGGAACACGCAGATCTACATCCAGGAGGAGACCAATATTTGTCGCGGTATCGACCCGTGGGCCGGTTCTTACTACGTGGAGGCGCTCACGAATCAGATCATGCACAAGGCTTGGGCATTGATCGAGGAGGTCGAGTCGCTGGGCGGGATGGCGAAGGCGATCGAGACGGGAGTTCCGAAGATGCGGATCGAAGAGGCGGCGGCACGGACCCAGGCACGGATCGACTCGGGCGAACAGACCATCGTGGGGCTGAACAAGTATCGGCTCGAGAAAGAGGATCCGATCGACATCCTGGCTGTGGACAACACGGCGGTACGGGAGTCGCAAGTCAAACGGCTCCGGGAGCTGCGGGCGAATCGCGACCAGGCGGCGGTGGATCGGGCGTTGGCGGCGATCACGGAGTGCGTGCGGACCAAGCAGGGGAACCTCTTGGAACTGGCCGTCGAAGCGGCCAAGGTACGGGCTTCGCTGGGCGAGATTTCGGACGCCTGCGAGGCGGTTGTCGGGCGATACAATGCGGTGATCCGCTCTATTTCAGGAGTTTATTCGGCAGAAGTGAAAGACGACCAGAAATTTGCGCACGCCAAAGAGCTGTGCGAACGCTTTGCAAAACAGGAGGGGCGCCAGCCTCGGATCATGATCGCCAAACTCGGCCAGGACGGACACGACCGGGGAGCGAAGGTGGTAACGACCGGTTATGCGGACATCGGCTTCGACGTCGACATGGGGCCGCTGTTCCAAACGCCGGAAGAGGCGGCCAAGCAGGCTGTTGAGAACGATGTGCATGTGGTCGGCGTTTCGTCGCTGGCGGCGGGGCACAAGACGCTCGTGCCGCAGATCGTCGCCGAACTCAAACGCTTGGGACGCGAAGATATCGTGGTGATCGTTGGCGGCGTGATTCCGCACCAGGACTACGACTACCTGTATCAGAACGGCGCGGCGGCGATCTTCGGACCCGGAACGCCGGTGACGGATGCGGCTATCAAAATCCTCCAAATCCTCCTCGATGAATAAACCAATTTTGCTCGATTTTTTCGTGCGTTTTTATTCATTGAACTGGATGGAACCGTTCTCTTTCTGAAGAAAGAGAACCAGAAAGACTTCCGAGGATGCTCACGCATCCTAACTCTATCTCGGTACAGTGTCTGCCTGTCTTTGGTGTGGGGTTTCCGGTGTCGGCGCGTAATGCAATTATAGCCTCAGCGCGCCGCACCGAGAAAACCCCACACCAACAACGAGCGGAGAACCTTGTGACCCGAATGGATTTAAAGTGCGAAGCACTTTTGAAAGTTTTTTGGGTACCTTTTGTTCACAAAAGGTACAGTACCCTCAAACTCAAAGAACAAAACACACGTAAATCGCAACAACATTATGGGATATCAGGAGCAGAAGCAGCGGCAGGTGGACAGCCGTTATATTCGGATGGCCCGGATATGGGCCGAGAATTCGTATTGCGCAAGGCGGCAGGTAGGTGCGTTGATCGTTCGGGACATGATGATTATCTCGGACGGTTACAACGGTACTCCGCAGGGGTTCGAGAACGTGTGCGAGGATGAGGCGACGGGATTGACGAAGCCTTATGTTTTGCATGCCGAGGCGAACGCGATCACGAAGGTGGCCAAGTCGAACAACAGTTCGTTGGGTGCGACGCTTTATGTGACGGCGTCGCCGTGCATCGAGTGTGCGAAACTGATTATTCAGGCCGGTATTCGTCGAGTGGTTTTCTGCGACCCGTATCATACGCGCGACGGGGTCGAGTTGTTGGAACGGGCCGGGATCGAAGTGGTCCAGGTGTCGGACGAGGGCGCTTGATTCGCAAGGCAACGGGGAATACGCGACCTTGTGCGGACTGTCCAACAGACGAGGGAGGTTCTTGTGCCTTGCGGCACAAGAACCTCCCTCTCTTCTGAATGTCTCTATCCGGCATGAGGAGAAAGCCCAAGCCGGGGAGGGATTACGCCTTGTCTTTCCCCTTGTCGGCCGCGACGGGGGCACCGCCCGACGTCGAACCGCCAACGTCGAGTCGCACCGGCTCGACACACGAGGCCATGATGTCCATCAGCCGGCTGATCCCCTCGGTGGGAGGTTGCTGACGGGCCGAGACATGGACCTGATACTTGGCCGTTTGGTTGGTCGATCGGGTATTCTCGCGCGAGGAGGAGACCTTGCCGTTCACGCTCACCGAACCCGAAGCGAAACATCCGAATCGGAAACTCGCATTGGCCGTCGTATTCAACTCCTTGGTCGATTTTTGGGTCTCGGTCTCGGTGGTCGTGACCTCCATTTGGAAGTCGATCTGAACGTCGTCGATCAGCAGGGCCGGCAGCGGCACAAGCCCCAGGAAGGGTGCCCGAACCTGCAGCTTCTGCGGCGCAGAGGCCCCTTCGACCGGCCGTTCGAGCGTGAACTCCAACAGCCGGGGCGTCTGGGCTTTGGGATCGAGGTACCCGATCTCGGTCATGAACTCAAAGGCCGATTGGGCCAGCCGCTTTTGCGAGTCGCAAGCGGCGGTGAGCGGGGCGGCGATCAACTCGGCGATCGGCAGACCCGAAAATTTGGTGGCTGCGTTGTTGTCGTTCGGCATAGCAAGAAGGATTGAAGAGAAGTCTGTGATTATTCGGTTTTCGTATACTCCTCGCGCTCGGCGGGCGAAGTGCTGTACGGGAGAATCGTTTTGTCGTACTCGTCGATGAGGCGCGAAAGGCCCTCGAGAATCGGCCGGGCCTCGAACTTCACGTGCACCTGCATGCGCGAGGCGTCGTTGCCGTTGCCGCCGAAGCTCACCTCGATACTGGAGCGACGGAGGCGATTGTCGAAGTTGGCCTCCGCGTCGCCCGCCTGGAATCCCTCCTGAGGCCGTTTGCAACGCAGGTCCGAAGAGTCGATCTGGACCGAGAAATCCATCTCGACCTCCTTGATGTTGATGGTCGAGGGGTTGACGATCGAGATCAACGGCACGTCGACAGCCGTCTGTTCGTCGATGTTGAGTCGCCGGACGAGCGGTTCGCCCTCGGGCGAGAAGTAACGCCCCAGAAGTTCGACATTCCGGGTCTCGACCATCTCCATCGCGGCATTCACGGAGTGTTGCAGACCTCGGATCAGGTCGGCCAGACTCTGCGAACTGTTCTTCTCGCGGCTCCAAAATCCTCCCATAGCCATTCAGAATGTTTTCCAATAGTAGTGCATCTTGTCGATCGCACGGGTCAATAGACATCGCTGTGCCAGGACAATCCGCCTGGCATCGTTGTCCGCCACGCGACAGTTCCGCAGGTCGTAGACCAGCGAATAACCGCGGTTGCGGTCGTCGAAAAAGCCGGCTACAGTCAGTCCCTGCCGGTTGCGGCGGAATTTCAAGTCCTTCCACTCTTCGTAAGGCGACTCGTCACTGGGTCTGATGATGGTGATGCGCGAGATATCCTGTCGATAGCGGTTCAGAAAGTCCATCCACGTGGTCCGACAGTCTTCGGCCAACGAATCGGCTGTGCCTATGTGCATCACATACCACTCTCCCCGGAAGCACAGCTTGGCCATGTAACAACCGCTGAACGCATAACTGATCGTGGCACAGTAAGGACCGGACAGTTTCATATAAGTGATCCAGCCGGGATGGTAGATCACGGCAGAGAGTACGCCCGGATAAGCACGTCCGTAGCATAGGAACCGCCCCCGGATCGCCGGATCGGCAATGGGGATATCGAGATTACGCACCACAGGGGTGTAGCGATCGGCCGCCGGTGTACGAGCGATATGCCGGCCGTAGTCTCGAAAAAATTGAGTCGGTGTCAGAGGCATAAGGCAAACACGGGTATTCTGTTGTCCCTCTCTCCCAAACTCCGCACAACCTGTTTCCCTCAAATGTAAGAAATCTTACCTCATTACAAGATATAAATAACAGAATTCATTAAAAAAACACCACAAAAAGCAAGCAAATCATCTTTTTGAAAATAGCATTTTTACCAACCGAAACCCTATCAACTATTCCCACCTCCAGATTATTTCCGCAATAATTTTTGATAAACAAAAGCACGTAATACATTGGGCATCATACGCACCGTAAATCGTACAGCGACATTTTTCCAAAACACACGCCCATTTATTAACCCAAGTTGAAGAAACTTCCGTTGTAAACGAATCTCGCTTTTTGCATATTTCCACCCTCCTCGACGTGCCGCCATAGCTTGTCCACCTCTGACATGAACCAAAACTGCAGGAATATTATAAAACCGTGCTCCAGCAGCTAACATTCGTCCCCATAGCCAGTAATCTTCCAACAAATAAAACGACTGATAACCTCCAGCAGCCAATACTTTGGAACGACGAAACATCACGCTCACATGATTCAACGGACTTCGTGAACAAAAAAAACTACGTATCTTATCCTGTGTTTCGGGTAACTGCCGCACAGATTCAGGACAATCAGGATTCGTTATAAATTCATCAATCCATCCGCCAATCACATCAAATTCAGGGTGTTCGCCCCATACAGCCAATTGTTGTTCAAAACGATCTAAGACACAGATGTCGTCAGAATCCATCCGAGCAACCAATTCGTAAGAACAATGTTTTAACCCTTCGTTCAACGCTGCACCAAGACCGACATTCTGTGATAAAGACACAACACACAATATAGAATATTGTGCAACATAACGATCAATCACTGCGTCAAGAGTCGGCGTAAGCGGCCCGTCTTTGACCAATATCACCTCATCCGGCACCACTGTCTGCTCAAAAATACTTCTCAAAGCCAAATCAAAGTATTCGGCTGTTTCCCGTGCATAAACCGAGAGCAGGACACTGAACTTCTCCATCTCCTGGTATTTTTACGCTTTACCAATCAGTCTCAAAAATCCAATTTTAGACAAAACCGGTTTGATCTTCATTTTGAACTTTTGCCAAGGAGTGTGCCAAGATCCAGCAAAATGATGAATGGTCCGGGTATTTGCCGTCAACTGAATCTTGCCTGTCACATAAGATTTAGGACAAAAATAATCTTTCGGATAAATCTCAATTATTCCGCGAAAATTCTGGCGAGAATTCTTCAGCACAAATCCTTCAGCACTCATATTCTGGCACATAATCACCACATTGGTTGTAGTATCTAATGTTCCATCAGGCAGTTTGAAGTGCCGCCCATCATAATACACCAGTTGTTCCCCCGCCCATACCCCGTTCTTCTCTGAAGCCATAATTCCAGTCGGAATATGCGTTTCATCTTCAAAGCCGGAAAACGCAGGATGAATCAAAAATTCATCCAAGGGCCCCAACACCTCAACATCTGTGTCCATGTAAATACCGCCATAATTATACAAAGCCCACAACCGAACATAGTCCGTAATAAACGCGAATTTACGCGCCTCATAGGCTTCTTTCGTAAAAGGATGCGACTCAAGATCAAAAGTATCTTCATTCCAAAGCCTCAACTCATATTCCGGCAAATACTTTTTCCAAGATGCAATACATTTGTTTGCCAACTCCGACATGGGTCCACGACCAAACCAACAATAATGAATGATTTTAGGAATCATAATCCAAATTAAAAAAGCGGTGCGAATCTATAAGGCAATAACCCAGGCACATCCGAAAGATAATAATTTCCGTTCATATATAAAATTAGCCCCGCTAACAAAACCAATAAGCCCCCCATCAACAGCCTCGATCGCCGATTCACCAAGGCCAACGGCAACGGCATAATCAACACCTCCGTCACAGATAAAAAAGTAGCCATACGCCCCGATACGATCGGAAAATCATTCCAGACCATCAACCAACAAACAGACATAACATATGGAACTAACAACACTTTAAAATGCGGGATTTTAGTGCTCAATGTTTCATAATACATCAAAGAAAGCGACACAAAAAAGAGTTGTTTAAGCACAGTTGGATTCGTTAACACCCCCAACGACTGTCCTCCAATCATCCAAGTATAATTGGCCACTCGACTCAACACTCCTACAGCCGGCAACGATGACAATAACCGCCCAAAAGGCATCACATAAGCAATAACCAACGAACAGATCACCACAACAGTCCATGTTTTCCGACTCCAATTGAGTCGATAAAACGGATAAACCACAAGAAATATCACAGAGGCCAAATGGAAACTCATAGCCACAAGTCCCATTCCTAAAAAACGCCAGACCTGCCTCCGTTCAACATAGCGCAGCGCATAGAGCATAATCGCAGCAGCCACGCCCGACCGGATCAGACTCATATCCCGAAGGATATAGGTATGAATAAAATAGAATAGCGTGGCAAACAAAAAGAAACCCGGAGAATAGGCCCGATAACAACTCAGATTGATCCCAACAGCCAAAGCCGCAATGACCAATAATCCCCAATGAGGCGACTCGCTGATAAAAGAACATACATAGAATGTAAATACAAACCCCGGTTCAAAAATCCCTGCCGACGAACTATACTGTGTTTTATTTAAACCATTCTCGACAATGTCAAGATAGGATCTGCAATACTCCTCAAAATCTTGCGCCCCAGGCTGATAACGCCAACCCGCAAAGACGGTTAGAATCACCCCGACCAAAAAAAGCACGACAACCCTTTGACGCTTTCGGACCTCCAAAGCGTCAAGCATTGCCGCAAAGGCTAAGAGCAAAAATATAATATAAAACGGCCCCAAGTAGAAAATAGCTTAGATAAGATACTCAACAATCCTCCTCGCTGCCATTCCATCTCCATACGGATTTTCAATTCTCCCCATGGAAGCATACCGTTCAACATTATCTAACAGATCAACAGTCTCTGTAACAATCCGTTCCCGATCTGTCCCTACCAGAACCACCGTTCCGGCCGCAACCGCTTCCGGTCGTTCCGTCGTTTCACGCATCACCAATACCGGTTTTCCCAAAGACGGTGCTTCTTCCTGCACTCCACCGCTATCCGTAATAATCAACTTCGCTTGATTCATCGCCCACACAAAAGCCGGATAACTCAATGGAGCTATCAAATGAATGTTTTCGACACCGCTTAGAATTTCATTCACGGGTCTCTGCACATTCGGATTCAGATGCACTGGATAGATAATCTGTATATCGGAACGTTTATTGGCAATATCCTTAAGGGCATGACAAATATCAATAAATCCTTGTCCGAAATTCTCGCGTCGATGCCCCGTAACCAATATCATAGCTTTTGTCGGATCCAATATCTGTTGAATCGCAGCAACTTCCTCGTTCGTATATCCGCCCGTCGTAACTTTGTCCACACTTTGATACAATGCATCAATCACCGTATTCCCCGTAACCACAATATGAGCATCCGGGATCCCCTCTGTCAACAAATTCTGTCGACTTTGTGCAGTTGGTGCAAAATGTATATCAGCCAAGCGTCCTGTAATCTGACGATTCATTTCCTCCGGGAACGGCGACCATTTGTTGAACGTACGTAAGCCTGCCTCCACATGACCCACCTTGCACCCTGCAAAGAATGCTGTCAATGCCGCCGCCGTCGAAGTAGCCGTATCTCCATGGACCAACACATAATCCGGCGTCCACTCCTCAACAATCGGCTTCATTTGAATCAAAATATCGGCCCAAACCCCATTAAGAGTCTGGCCTGGTTTCATCAGATTCAAATCATAATCGGGCTCGATCTCGAAAAAATTCAATACCTGATCCAACATTTGCCGATGCTGAGCCGTAACACAAATCCGCGTATCGAATTGACTATATTTTTTGAACTCATGATACAACGGAGCCATTTTGATCGCCTCCGGCCGAGTCCCAAACACAAGTAATATTTTCATAGCATTACCTTTTGAAACATACGATAAAAATAACTCTGTAACAAACGCACCGTGATCTTAGCCAGATCGATCGGATGATTCCATATAATGGAATATTTAAACAACGACCGGTAATACCGGATATACCCTTGAGGATTGTTGCGCAGCAGTTTTTTGAAATTGGCCGTCAAACCATCTTCTAGATAGTTGCACATATAGATTCCCGCTTCCACACAATAGAGTTTCGCATCCTGTCGCCCAGCGATTTGATTCCATATGTACGCTTCGGTCATAAATCGCTCGCCCGCAATCTCCGGAAACGGATTTTGTCGAACTAAATCAGTCCGAAAGACTTCAGCTTTATCACCTTGAATACCCCATTTATAGTGAATCTCAAATGTAGTAGCATAAGGTTCCTCAGTCTGAGGAAACGGTTTGCCGATAACAGTTCCTGTCGTGTAATTGACTTTACGAAAACACAATCCTGAAATATCCTTCCGTCCCCGTACTTCAGACCATTTTTGTTCAATCCGTTCAACTGCATCGTCAGTCAAATAGTCATCACTGTCAACTATAAAAAATAACTCACCACTTGCATACCGAACCCCGTTATTTATCGCCCGATGCTTTCCTCCGTTAGCTTGTACAATGTAATTGATGTTCAACATCCCATCACGCTGCCACTGATTGACTAAATGAGTTGTTTCATCCGTCGAACCATCGTCCACCACCACCCACTCAAACTCCTTACACGTCTGAGAGCAAAGACTGGCATACAGCTTAGGTAGAATATAAGCCCTGTTGTATGTCGGAGTAAAAATAGTCAACATCGCAATCCTAGTTATTCTATCTCTTTTTTCAATGCTTCCAGGTAGGCATGCCCCCACCGCAAATCAGGTTCCATATAATTCCCCTCTGCCCACTCATTCCAGGATTTGATAAAAATAAACCGTTCCTCCATCGGCACGTCCTGAACACTCCGGACAACTTGACGGACATGTTGTTCAAACAATCTTGGAGTAGAATTATGCGTTAAAATACCCTCATGTTTACTACGTGGAGTATGATCCCAGCCCGGGACAAGAGACGGTATATAAATCGGATTTTGACCAATATTCTGACTATGATGCTTTGTAAATGCTTTATAGGAAGTAATGCGTGGTAATTTAAAAACCTTTGAAATAAACTTTCCGATCGCTTTAGTGCAAAAGCCACGCTCTTCAAAAAAAGCCGCAAGTTGAACATAATACACCCGATCATAACCTAATTCCAAATACTTTGTCACATCCTTAGGATCATGCGTATGCTGAGAATGGGCGATAAAATAGATTCCTTTTAGTCCGTTTTCCCGGGCCAACTGTTGCCATAATGCAATAAAAGCCTTCACATCAGGTATCTGTTCCGGCTTATAAATCATAAAAATCGGTTTCCCATCTACCGTAACATACCGTTTATCCTTGAAGGCCGGCAATACCTCATAGAAATGCGCAATATAATCCTCTTCTCCCGGATACTGTTGTTCTATGAGCGTATTCCGATTCGTCAACCCATGGGCAAATCCTTTCCAAGTCTCATTCGCCCACGCCAACGCAAAAGGGAAATCCGGCTCACCACTGGCCAACACTTCGTTGAACGGACGTTCCAACAACCGTTTTCCATTCCCAAACCAATAGTGCCAATAGATAAATCCCTCCACACCATATTGACGTGCCATATCAGCCTGAGCCTTACGCGTTTCAGGAACTCTAAGGTCATAATACCCCAAATCAGCCGGCACCCGAGGTTGATAATGCCCGGAAAAATAACGTTTCGCCTTCCCTACATTTGTCCACTCTGTAAATCCCTTACCCCACCACCGATCATTGTCTTCAATCGGATGAAACTGGGGTAAATATAATGCCAAAACCCGAGCTCTCATCAATGTGATTTTAGTTCTCCTTTTTACACCAAAGCTTAATATACATAATTAACAAACCTAAATAAAAATAAGGCTCGTACCAATATTTTCTCAACAGAATAGACCATCTTCCATCGGTAGAAAATGAAAATTTTTCTTTACTCACATAAAATGAATACATATTATATAGCAAGAAATGGCGAAATAACCTATATTTTTCAAGTTCTAATTTAGCCGCCGAGAAACCAAACGAATAAATTAGACCCAAGTACTTATTTACAAATGTATCATAAAAATTATACCCCCCCTTGTTTTTCAAATCTGCAATACAAAAATAATGGTCGAACACCACAATGGTCGGTTTTCCATTCGAAGCCAAACGATATGTCCAATCCACCTGTAAAAACTGGGTTGACACATACCGGTCCTTCTCCTCCAAAGCCATGAAATCATCACGCCAAGCCCCAAAATTAGCCGTCCAAGTGGTATAAAACGAGACCTGCTTGAGCAATTCCTCCCGATCAGCCACCTCAATCCGACGTCCTCGATTCACAAAACAATCCTCATAAAACAAAAGATTGTTTTTTGAACGATCTGTCTGCAAAATAACGGTTATCATCTTCTCAATCTTTCCCGCCTCAAACCGTACCGTATCATTGACCAACTTCAAGTACACCCCTGTCCCATACCCTAATAGCCGGGTAAAATTCGCATCACGAATATTTTCCTCGTTCCGATAATACTTCACAGACGGGTATCCGGCAACTACCTGAGCTGTATGGTCTGTCGAACAATTATCCGACACAATGATTTCCACCCGCTCATCACATGCCGGATCGTTAACTATCCGACGCAACGTTTCATTCAAAACATCAGCACGATTATAGGTCGGAATAGCCAAAGTTAAAACTGGTGCCATGCTCTTTTTTTTGTTACATAAATCCGATGCGCCCAAGGTAAAAGCACCAAAACCGTAATTGCACAATATCCCATCGTAATCCCCAGTACCCCATAATACTTTCCCAACAAGAGCGTTGACAAAGCACAAAGCCCCCCACCAACAATCGAATTAACCAAGAACGGTTCCCTCTTATGACATCGCAAATAAGTAGCCACCGCCGCAATATATTGATTCACAAACAGCGCAATCATCATCAACCCCATTGGCAGAATCGGCAATAACCTCTTCGAGATAAGTACTCCGAAGAGCGTTATCTGAAAATAATCCAGCCAAATAACCACACCCAACATCAGCAAAAGTACCGACAAAACCAACGACATCATCTGCTTGAGAGTCCGATTGAACAGCAAATCCAAATTCTCATATGCACCCGTCGCAATATACGACGACATAACCGGCACTTTGGTCGTCACCCAGCTTAAAGCCAATGCCTGCAGTGAATTCAAAATACTCAATGTCATCCCCATCTGTCCCGCTACCGCCGCACCGTCCGTTGCGAATAACACTGGATTGAATAACTGAAAAATAAAATACCCACTCACCCAACTCAAGGCAATACGCCATTGATAAGGCAATATCTCCGTCTTATAACATACCTTTTCCCGGATTTTTATCTCATATAAATTTTTAAGCACAGGCCCGAACTGTCGTCCCCCCAACAACAAAAATAAAACAGCCATTGAAAACGGAGCCAATACCACAACAAAAAGGCGAAAACCAATCAATAACCCTCCCCACAATAGTAGTTGAGAAACAATCTGCTGCATCAACCGAATCTTCGCAATCTGTTCCACCTTTCCCAATCCTTCGATATAAGCACTGATAGGCGAAATCACAAAATTAATAGCCGTCAAAAAAACCAATAAAACCCAAGGCCACTCCCAATAGACCTGTTCTCCGCCCGCATTGTAATATTTAGTAAAAAACACAAACCCAACCGTCGTAATCACCACCATGAGCCCGACAGCCAATACCGCATACCATTTGACACAGAAACGCAACAAATACGCCAACCTTGACAAATGTTTATCCGCCCCGACAAACCTACCATCCGGCAACTCCTCCAAATGCGCCCTCTCATGAGCAACGAATTGGGTAATGATTCCTCCCAGTCCCAGTTCAAAGAACAACTGAATAGCTAAGATACTCGCAAACGTATAATAAAATCCCTGCTCGACATCACTCAGTAACGAGGCCACCAACAACACAGATACCACACCGGCTGCGCCTTGAAACAAACGCGCCGATGAGGCATAAAAGATCGCCCTATCAATTCCCAGTCTGCGAGCAATCGTTTTTATCATTGAAAATCCAAAACTGAAAGAGTTAAACCGGCTAATTCTCGAATATACTGCTGCGAACCGGCCGTACTCAAAAAGCGATCCGCAATAGCCCGCCGAACCACATACGGATAACGCTCCAATTTTCCTTGAGCAAACAGGTCGTTAAGCTGCTCGACCACCACGGAACCGAAACCGGCCGACAGTTGATGCTCTTCGAGCGTCATAATCTTGCCGTATCGTTTACCAATCTGCAATAGCATCGCCGTATCGATCGGTTTTACAAACGGACAACTATATACAGAACTGTCAATGTCATTATTTTCAACAAATCTCACAGCATAGTCCAACATCGCACCGGTAGTCATAAGAGCAACCTTTGCGGTCTCGCTCTCTTTGATTGTCAATATTTCACCTTCAGAAATTGTTCGGATCGAATTGACATGCACCTTCGGTTCTCCCGCCTTTCCCAGTCGAATATACATCGGTTTACGAACCCTTGCCGAAAAGGTTGTCAAAGCCCGCGCTTCTGCCGGATCCCCCGGGGCCGTAACAATCATATTCGGAATCGTACGAAGCATCCCGAGTTCTTCCGTTGCATGATGCGATGCACCCAACGAACCATAGGCATACCCTCCCCCCACCGCAACTACCTTGACCGACAAATCATGATAAGCCACATCATAACGGATCTGCTCCATACACCTCAACGTCGGGAAATTACCGATCGAATACACATACACATTGTAACCTTCCAAAGCCAAACCCGCCGCAACCCCGATCATATTCTGTTCGGCGATACCGACATTCAAGAATCGATCCGGAAAACGTTCGGCAAACGGTTCCACCACACTAAAACCCAAATCACCAACAATCAAAAATATATCGTCCTGTTGTTCGGCTTCCTGAATCAATTGATCAATAAATGCAGTTCTCATTACATCGTATCCTATTGAGCGTTTACCTCCTTAACCGCCTGTTCGTATTGTTCGGCATTCGGCGATTTGTAATGCCATTCCAATCGATTCTCCATAAAACTCACCCCTTTCCCTTTGACCGTATGGGCGATAATAACCGTCGGCTTCCCTTCGCGTCCAATCCTCTGGAAAGCATCAAGAATCTGCTCATGGTTATGCCCGTCTATTTCGATTACATGCCAATTAAAAGCTTCCAATTTGGCATGTAACGGTTCAAGGTTCAACACTTCATTGGTCGCCCCAAGACTTTGAATCTTATTGTAATCGATAATCAAACACAGGTTATCCAGCTTATGATGCGCCGCCAACATCAATGCCTCCCAATTCGAGCCTTCATCCATCTCGCCATCTCCGACAATACAATACGTTTTGAAATTCTCCCCTTTTCGCTTCGCCCCCAAGGCAATCCCGCACGCGATGGACAATCCATGCCCCAAGCTACCGGCCGAAATCTCGACTCCCGGAACATGATGTGTGATATGGGTCAAAAAACGACTTCCGTTCAATCCATACGTTTCCAGCTCGGCAATATCGAAAAAGCCTTTCAATCCCAATGCGGCATAAAGAGCCGTACAACAATGTCCTTTGGAGAGCAACAATCGATCTCGATCCGCTTTCAACGGTTGGGCCGCCTCGTAATGCATCACATCGTGATACAATACAGCCAAAACATCGGTCATGGAGAAAGCCCCGCCTATATGCGAAGAATTCGCCCGATGTACCATACCGAGCGAATATAATTTGATCTGCCTGGCAAACTCTTTACTGGTCATTATTACGGTATTTTTTGACAAATGAGGTGATCGTTTGTTTCATCCGGTCCTCAAAATCAGAACCGTCAATCGGATAAATATATCGGCATACTTTGGTTATGTCCCCCTGCATATGCATCGTTTGTCCAGGCCGATAAGGCAATGCGCCGAATTTCAATTGAAAATTCTCGTTCACTTCCTTCCGAATCTTAATCAACAATTCCTTAATCGAAATAGCGCGATCAGACGAGATGTTGTACACCCCGTTCGGAGCATCTGCCGTCACTGCTGCAGCAATAACAGCTGCCACTTGTCCGATATGGAGATACGCATATTTTTGCTCTCCAGGAGTAAAATCCATTCCTCCGCCACACATCATATTCTTAATCGTGGAAGGAATCAGCCATTTATCCGACTCTTCCTCTCCGAAGCAGGGGAACAAACGGAACCAAAACCACCGTATCCCATTCAACTCGCAAAACGACCGCGCAACATCCATACACGCCAGTTTGGCAGCCCCATAAGCCGTATTCGGACAAGCTGGACAAGTTTCATCTATACACCCGTCAAATGTTCCGTATTCAGCCTGCGAGCCCACGCTAAGATATTGAGTGGTTCCACACTCAACGGCCAAATCAAGCAACTCCTGTTGCAGGAGGATATTCTTCAACTGCATGGTCCAATTGCTGCGATTATTCGCATCAACCCCCCCCCATGCACAATGAATCACGGTATCAGGCCTAAATTGCCGGACCGTATCCTTCCATCCTTCATCATCCGTAAACACCCATTCTGCACCATGCAAAAACACACTCTTCACATCCGACGTATGCCGCCGAGTGCACAAAACTTCGTGGCCGCTTTCAATCAACTTACGAAAGGTATGTTTACCGACAAATCCGGTGGCTCCTGTCAACAAAACTTTCATCCTACGTAACTTTTGATTTGCTCTTGACACAATTGAAGCACATTCTCAGTCCGATAACGAGCATACCATTCGACGGTTTTAGCAATCGTCGTACGTATATCCCATCTCGGCGTCCATCCCAACCGGAACCGCGCCTTGCTAATGTCCAAGGCCAACAATTTAGCTTCGTGCAACGCTCCCGGATCGCTTACGTCTTTCAATTCTCCTCGGCCATAGTTATCTCGTACCAAAGAGGCAATCTCCCATACCGGAACGATCGACTCCATGGTCGGTCCAAAGTTCCAACCTTCGCAATACTCGGTGGGCTCTTCCAACATTTTCGCCGCCAAAGTCATATATCCCCCCAACGGTTCCAATACATGCTGCCAAGGCCGCACCGCCTGCGGCGAACGAATTTCAATCGGCCTCTCCGCCTCAAGCGCCCGGATACAGTCCGGAATAATCCGATCCAACGCCCAATCCCCTCCTCCGACCACATTCCCCGCTCGTACCGAAGCTATGGATTTACCATGCCTGGCATAATCCACTGGATTCATGAATGACCGCCGCCACGAAGCAATGGCAAGCTCCACCGCCCCCTTCGACGACGAATACGGATCGTATCCTCCCATCGCCTCATCCTCACGATATCCCCACAACTGCTCCCGATTCTCATAGCATTTGTCAGTCGTAATCATCACCGCCACCCGCGTCTGCGAACATCTACGCACCTCTTCCATCACCCGAATCGTCCCCATCACGTTCGTAGCATATGTCTCGACCGGACACTCATACGACAATCGGACCAACGGTTGTGCCGCCAAATGAAACACGATTTCCGGTCGATACGTCTCAAAAACCGCGTGTAATTTGGACACCTCGTTCAAATCCCCCCTCACATCGGCTTCGATCTTTGAACCGATCTCTGAAAGAACAAAATTATCCCGCTCCGAATACGGATCCAAACCATATCCCACTACCTTGGCGCCCAACGAGTGCAACCAAATAGAGAGCCACGATCCTTTAAAGCCCGTGTGACCCGTAATCAGAATAGTTTTGTCTTTAAATATAGAAAAATCTACCATACTTTCCACGGTGCATTACCTCCATCCCACATCTGGTTTAGCTCAATATTGTCCCGTAGCGTATCCATGGGTTTCCAAAATCCCCGGTGTTTATAAGAGATCATTTTCCCGTCCCGGGCCAGATTTTCCAGCGGATCGCGTTCGAAGACAGTAGCATCTCCGTGTTGAATGTAATCGAAAACTTCCGGTTCGCAGACAAAGTACCCCGCATTGATCCATGCTCCATCGCCTGCCGGTTTCTCCTGAAACGATCTTACGGTTCCATTCTCCGCAATGTCCAGTGCTCCGAATTTCCCACTGGGCTGATATACAGTTACACTAATCGCCTTCCCACTCGCCTGATGTTTAAGGATCGTATCCCGAATATCGAGATCAGCCACCCCATCCCCATAAGTCAACAAAAACGTTTCGTTTCCAATGTATTCTTGAATCCGCTTAACCCGCCCACCGGTCATGGTATTGAGTCCCGTATCAATACAGGTCACGCGCCATTTCTCATCCGGAGTGTGGTGTACGATAATCTTCCCATCCGAAAGATCGACCGTGATATCGCTATTATGTCGGAAATAATTGGCGAAATACTCTTTGATGACATAAGCCTTATACCCACAGCAGATCACAAAATCGTTGATCCCATGCGCCGAATAAGTTTTCATGATATGCCACAAGATCGGCTTACCGCCGATCTCGACCATAGGTTTGGGTATGAGATTAGTGGCTTCGGACAAACGTGTTCCAAAACCACCTGCAAGAATCACAGCTTTCATGAAGCAATCTATAAATTTCTACAAAGGTACTCCTTTGTTATCATTTATCACAACATTTTCCATCCCCTGCTCTTTTTTCTACACGAGAAACCGAACAACCCATAGCAAACAGAAGAGTAGCCCTTCAAAGCCTCATCCTGCATCAATCGATTTTATCTCACCATTTTACCTATCGCATCATGGCTCCTAAACAACTGCCTCGACCTCAAGTTCCTTCTCTTATTCCTGTCAAACCGTAACCACATGGTTTGCGACTCCGTCAATGTCATTAAATTTATTAATGTGAGTTAAGTAAGAGAGGTCCCTGCGCTCTCAAAAAGAGCACAGAGACCTCTCTGCAACATGTAAGACGAAAAATTATCGCGCTTAACTTACCTACAGAAAGTCCCCTCAGACCTTGATTTCGACCTCTACCCCACTGGGCAGTTCGAGCTTCATAAGCGCGTCAATGGTCTTGGAAGTCGAGCTGTAGATGTCCAGAATCCGTTTGAAAGTAGAGAGCTGGAACTGTTCGCGCGACTTTTTATTGACGAACGTCGACCGGTTGATGGTGAAGATCTTCTTGTTGGTAGGCAGCGGAATCGGCCCGCTAACCACCGCACCCGTAGACTTCACGGTCTTGACGATCTTTTCGGCAGACTTGTCCACCAGATTATGATCGTACGATTTGAGTTTTATTCTGATTTTCTGGCTCATTATTCGTCTTCGTTTTTGAATTTACCACTTGCTTTTTCGATGATCTCCTTGGAGACGTTGTTCGGCACGGCTTCGAAGTGCGAGAACTCCATCGAGCTGGTCGCCCGTCCCGAAGAGATGGTCCGCAGCACGGTCACATAGCCGAACATTTCGGCCAACGGCACCTTCGCCTTGACCACCCGGGCATTCCCCTTCGATTCCATCCCTGAGATCTGTCCGCGCCGTTTGTTCAAGTCACCGATGATGTCCCCCATGTTTTCTTCCGGGGTAACGACTTCAACGGCCATGATCGGTTCCATAATGACCGGGCTGGCCTTGACAGCAGCATGCCGGAACCCATTACGGGCACAAATTTCGAAGCTCAGCGCATCCGAGTCGACCGGGTGGAACGAACCGTCCTTCAAGGTAACCTTCATGGCGTCGATCGGATAGCCGGCCAACGCCCCATTGGCCATCGCCGTAGCGAACCCTTTCTGTACGGCCGGGATGAATTCCTTCGGAATGTTCCCCCCTTTGACCACGTCTTCGAATTCCAAGCCGGTCACCTCTTTGGAAGAGGCCGGTCCGATTTCGAAAATAATATCGGCAAACTTACCACGCCCCCCGGTCTGTTTCTTGAACACTTCGCGGTGTTCGAACGTCCCGGTCAGAGCCTCCTTGTAGTTCACCTGCGGAGCCCCTTGGTTGATTTCGACCCCGAATTCGCGTTTCAAGCGGTCGACGATGATTTCCAAGTGCAGCTCACCCATCCCGGAAATAACGGTCTGCCCGGAGTCTTCGTCCGTCTTGACCGTAAAGGTCGGGTCTTCTTCAGCCAGTTTCCCCAAACCAACCCCGAGCTTATCCAAGTCCTTCTGGGTCTTCGGCTCGATAGCGAGCCCGATCACCGGTTCCGGGAAGGTCATCGATTCGAGGACGATCGGGTTGTTTTCGTCGCACAAGGTATCCCCCGTCCGCACGTCCTTAAACCCTACCGCCGCAGCGATATCCCCCGCCCCGACAAATTCGATCGGGTTCTGCTTGTTAGCATGCATCTGGTAAATCCGGCTGATACGCTCCTTCTTCCCCGAGCGGGAGTTGAAGGTATACGACCCGGCATCCAATTTCCCCGAGTAGACGCGAATGAATCCCAACCGCCCCACAAACGGGTCGGTAGCGATCTTAAACGCCAAAGCGCAGAACGGATCCGACTCCTTCGGATGGCGTTCGGTCTCTTCCCCGTTCCGCGGGTCGGTCCCTACGATCGCCTCCACATCGAGCGGCGACGGCAGGTAAGCGACAATCGAGTCGAGCAACAGCTGCACCCCTTTGTTCTTGAACGACGATCCGCAGAGCATCGGCACCACCGACATATTAATGGTCGCCTTCCGCAGCGCCACAATAATTTCGTCCGGCGTAATAGCCTCCGGATCTTCGAAGAATTTCTCCATCAAGGCATCGTCCGACGCAGCGACCTCTTCGATGAGTTTAGCCCTCGCCGCCTCAGCCTCGGCCTTCATGTTTTCGGGAATCTCTTCGATGTGGTAGTTATCCCGCACGGTCTTGTCATCGAAATAGACATAAGCGCGGTTATACACCAAGTCGATCACCCCGGTGAATTTATCTTCCGATCCGATCGGCAGCACCACCGGCACGGCATTGGCCCCGAGCCGTTCGTGCACCTGCGCGCAAACCCCGGCAAAATCGGCCCCGGTCCGGTCCATTTTATTAACATATCCGATCCTGGGCACATTATATTTGTCCGCCTGCCGCCACACGGTTTCGGACTGCGGCTCAACGCCCCCCACCGCGCAGAACGTAGCCACCGCTCCGTCCAGCACCCGCAGCGAGCGTTCCACTTCGACGGTGAAGTCGACGTGGCCCGGGGTGTCGATAATGTTGATCTGATAGGTGTTGTCTTTGTAGTTCCAGAAAGCGGTCGTAGCGGCCGACGTAATGGTAATCCCGCGCTCCTGTTCCTGCACCATCCAGTCCATGGTCGCCCCCCCCTCGTGAACTTCCCCGATTTTGTGTGTTTTCCCGGTGTAGAACAGGATACGTTCCGAAGTGGTGGTCTTGCCCGCGTCGATGTGGGCCATGATCCCGATGTTTCTGGTGTATTTAAGGTCTCTTGCCATAATACGTTAGTGTGTCCCTGTATAAAAACCGGTTAGAATCTGAAGTGAGCGAAAGCTTTATTGGCTTCGGCCATCCGGTGCATTTCTTCCTTGCGTTTGAACGCACCGCCTTCTTCATTATAAGCCGCCATAATCTCGGCAGCGAGTTTTTCTGCCATCGAACGACCGGCACGTTTTCTCGAGAATTGGAGGAGATACCGAATGCTCAAAGAAATTTTACGCTCCGGACGCACTTCCATAGGTACCTGGAAGGTAGCCCCGCCGACGCGCCGCGATTTGACTTCGACCTGCGGGGTAATGTTTTCAAGCGCTTTTTTCCAAATTTCCAAAGGAGCCTTTTCCGTGTCCTTCATCTTCTCGCCTACGATATCTATGGCGTCATAGAAAATACCGTACGCAATACTCTTCTTACCGTCTAACATCAAGCTATTGACGAACCGGGTCACCAGCACGTCGCCGAACTTGGGGTCAGGAAGTAGAATTCGCTTTTTAGGCTTCGCTTTTCTCATTTTGTTTTTTGTTTCGCCGCGCGGCGCGTCGGGTCAGCCGAGAGCGACCTGCGAACGAGCACGGCGGCTGTTGAATGTTTTTTTGAAAGTGTCTTGTGTGGTTAAGTCCTACAGACGTGAGTCGCCGAAGAGCGTATTACTTCTTCGCCGCCCCAGCCTTCGGCCGTTTGGTGCCGTATTTCGACCGGCGTTGGTTCCGCCCGTCAACACCCGCCGCATCGAGCGTCCCGCGCACGAGGTGATAACGCACCCCCGGCAGGTCTTTGACACGCCCCCCGCGCACCAGCACAATCGAGTGCTCCTGCAGGTTGTGTCCTTCGCCCGGAATATAGGCATTGACTTCTTTCCCGTTGGTCAACCGCACACGGGCCACTTTACGCATGGCCGAGTTCGGTTTCTTCGGCGTAGTGGTGTACACGCGCACACATACGCCCCGCCGCTGCGGACAAGCTTCCAAAGCCGGAGCCTTGCTCTTGTACGCCACGTCGGTCCTTCCTTTACGTACTAACTGTTGGATAGTTGGCATGGTTTGTTTTTGTTTGAATTACACAAAATCGGTCCGCAAAGATACGCACTGTTTTTTGATTTTCAATACTTTTTGCGGTGGTCTTGGGATGTTTTTTTCGGCGAGGGGCGTTTGGGGGTTGCGATTTTGGCCGGAGCTGGGGACGCGGGGCGGTCGCAGGATTTCGCGACGGCGAGTCTTCCGACTCCTCAGACCCAACAGAATACCCGAACGAGGCTCTCCCTATTCCTGGAGGCAACGCAACTGAAAACCGTACGCACGGCGGCTGCTATTCTGCGGCCTGAGCCAGGTGGGGCGGAAGTCCAAGCAGCGGACACTGGAGCCGGACACCGTCGAAGACCAACTGCACCCGTAGTGGCCGACGTACCACAACGTCCCATATTCATACGCGCAGAGGCCCGGGGCCGGGGGCAATGCCTACTCTCAAACCCAATTCGGAGTGCCCGGAGGCACTTCGCGCCGCTCGGGATGGCGGCGGCGGCTCGCCTGCCCCTTTGGGGCAGCGGTTTCGAGCTTGGCAACATGCTCTGTGCCGCGCGCCTGGAAATCATTCCCGATAAACGAAAGTTTATCGGGAATGATTTCCTCTTTAGGCGTCGCGCGCGGGTGCCTCTGGGCACTCCGAATCGGGTATGAGGGGAACCCGGGTTCAACTGCGCTCGGGCCGCGCAGGCCCCGCTTACGCCGCGGGGGCGCGCCCATTCGGGCGTTTTGTTGGGTTTGAGGGAAACCGTGTCTGGGCCGCGCGCCTGCGATTCATTCTATTTCGGCTGGCCGAAATAGAATGAATCGCTCTTTAGGCACGGCGCGCGGGTGTCTCCCGGACACTCCGAATCGGGTTTGAGGGGAACCGGGTTCAACTGCCCTCAAGCCGGGCGGGCTCCGCTTACGCCGCGGGGGCGGTGCCTCCCGGCACGCGGTATGGGCCATTCGGGCGAGAAAACATTCTTTGTCCGCGCGCCTTGGCGATTCATTCTATTTCGCCAAGTGCGAAATAGTTGAATCGCTCTTAAAGGCGGGGCGCGCGGGTCGAGCTATCCCGACGAGCGGGAACTGCGCTCAAGCCGCACAGGCTGCCTACTAAGGCCAAGAAAACCCCGGCAA
The DNA here is from genome assembly GCA_910577885.1 of uncultured Rikenella sp. Lineage (GTDB taxonomy): Bacteria > Bacteroidota > Bacteroidia > Bacteroidales > Rikenellaceae > Rikenella. The sequence goes on along the minus strand of CAJTNK010000010.1, from coordinate 1,092 downwards.
AACACCCAACGGGTGCGCCGGGCGGGCGGTGCCTCCCGGCACCCGGTATGGGCCATCCGGAAGAGAAAAGCCAGCTCTGGCCGCGCGCGGGCCGCCTACCAAGGCACAAAAACCCACCCTCTCGACAAAATCCCCCGAACCTCAAAAAAAACTACCACACGATCGGCGCCTGCCCCGTTGCAACGAGGTATTCGTTGGCACGGCTAAAGTGGCGACAACCGAAAAAGCCCCGGAACGCCGACAACGGCGACGGATGGGGAGCCGTGAGGATACAGTTTTCGGAAGGGTCGACCACCGCCGCCTTGCGTTGTGCGTACGATCCCCAGAGCATATAAACCACATGGGATTTCCGCTGAGCGATGGTCCGGACGACTGCGTCCGTAAACTCCTCCCAGCCTCGTCCCGCATGCGAAGTAGGCGTATGTGCCTGCACCGTCAAGACCGCATTGAGCATCAAGACCCCTTGCTCCGCCCAGCGGTCCAACTCGCCGGTGGTCGGCATCGGCGCACCCGTATCGTCGCACACCTCCTTGAAGATGTTTTGCAACGACGGCGGAAACTGCGTCCCGGGAGCCACCGAAAAACAGAGTCCATTGGCCTGTCCCTCGTTGTGGTACGGGTCCTGTCCGATGATAACGACCTTCAACCGGTCGGCCGGACAGCAGTTGAAAGCCCGGAAAATATCCCCCGCCGGCGGATAAACCACGTGGGTCATGTATTGTTCGCGCACGAACGCCGTCAGTTGCTCGAAATAAGGTTTTTCAAACTCGTCGGCCAATAGTTCGTGCCACGAAGGCTCGATTTTAACGTTTGCCATCTGCATTCTGGATTTATACTTCGTAATTCTTGTTTCTGTTCATTCTGTCATTGCCCTATTCGTCCCTTCGCCGCCGGCGCGCGAATTGGTTTTTTCGGCCAAAATTTCGCCCGTCAGGCCCATACCGAGTGCCAGGAGGCACCGCCCGTCCGGCGCACCCGTTGGGTGTTTTGCTGGGGTTATCTCAGCCTTAGTAGGCCGCCGCCCGCGCAGGGCAATCCCCTCCTGTTGCCGAGCCAACTCCAGCTTTCGAGTGCCGAGCGGCACCCGCGCGC
>CAJTNK010000009.1 GCA_910577885.1 uncultured Rikenella sp. | reverse complement strand
GCATCCTTGAAAGTTTCTTTGGTACTTTCTGTTCACAGAAAGTACAGTACCCTCCGGTCGCTAAAGCAGAGTATACAGATAATAGTATAGTATCAACCGACGCTCTTGCAAATATCGGGCAAAACTTGCGCGAGGGGCGAAAGAAGAATGGCATTTCTTTTGCAGCGTTCGCTCTTCGGATACGAAAAAATGCGTAACTTAGCCTCGCTGTGGACCTTTGGAGTATCGTCATATATGCCCTCGTGGCTTTCTATTTTTTGGTGGTTATCGCCACCGTCTTCACCGTCGTGCATGAGCGGAGGGATCCGGTGCGGGCTTTGTCGTGGATTGCGGTGGTGGTGCTTCTGCCGTTTGTCGGGATGGTGTTGTTCGTCTTCTTCGGGCAGGACTACCGCAAACAGAAAATCTTCAACCGAAAGGAGATCAAAGACCTCAAACAGTTCGAAAACCTGAGCTACAGGCAGTTGCGCGAGATCGACAACTTCTCGCATCCGGAGGTGGTTTCCAATCGGGAGATCATCACCCTGCTGCTGAACAACAACAAATCGCTACTGACGACCAATAATCGCCTGCAGGTGCTCAATGATGGCCGGGAGACCTTCTCGTCGCTGATCGAAGCGCTGGGACAGGCCCGGTCGTTCATCCACCTGGAGTACTACATCTTCGAGAACGATGTGTTGGGGGGCGAGATCGCCGAGATTCTCAAGGAGAAGGCGCAGGCTGGGGTCGAAGTGCGGTTCATCTACGACGATGTGGGGAGCTGGAACCTGAAGCGGAGCTTTATCCGGTCGTTGCGCGAGGCGGGGGTGCAGGTGCACTGTTTTATGCCGGTCGTTTTCCCGTGGCTCACCAGCAAAATCAACTACCGGAACCACCGCAAGATCGTGGTGATCGACGGTCGGGTGGGTTTCACCGGGGGGCTGAACGTCGCCGACCGCTACCTGAACGGGACCAAGTACGGCACGTGGCGGGATACGCACCTGAAGATCGAGGGGCCGGCGGTCCATATGCTGCAATTGACTTTTCTGACCGACTGGTATTTTGCCACCGGGATTCAGCTGCGGGACAAGGAGCGCTACCTGGCCGTGGCGGACGAGTATATCGGCGACACGGCCGTGCAGATCGTCACTTCGGGACCCGACTCGGACTGGGCCTCGATCATGCAGGCTTACTTTGCGGCGATCAACAAGGCGACCGACCATATCTATATCGCCACGCCGTATTTCATGCCGGGCGAGTCGCTGCTCACGGCGCTGAAAGTGGCGGCGATGAGCGGAATCGACGTGCGCATCATGCTGCCGTCGCGGTCGGACAGCAAGATCGTCTACTGGGCGTCGCGGTCGTACATCACCGAGTTGTTGGAGGCGCGTATCAAGGTCTATCTCTATTACGAAGGGTTCAACCACAGCAAGATCATGACGGTCGACACCCGTTTCGGGTCGATCGGGACGGCCAATATGGACAACCGCAGCTTCGAGGACAATTTCGAGGTGACGGCCATGATTTACGACCGCCGGATTACGGAACAGCTCGAACGGCGTTTCCTGGAGGACCTGGAACACTGCGTCAAGCTGACCCGGCGGCGGTGGGCCGTGCGGTCGCGGCGCGACCTGCTCAAAGAGTCGGTGGCGAGGCTTTTCAGTCCGTTGCTTTGACCGTCGGGTTCGTTTGCCGGAAAAATGGCGTATATTTGCGCACTTAATCTATATAGATAGAACGAAACGATGAAACGAATCGCTTTTTTATTGCTGACCGTCATTGCCGTGGGCGGCGGACTCTCGGCCGCGCGGGCACAATCCATTTTTCAGTTCGGGGTCAAGGCCGGGTTGCTGATTAACAGTTCGGATCTGAAATACACCTTCTCGGGCGGGACGAGCAGTCAGGATCGCCGGTATGACGAGAGCAGTACCAAGCCGGGGTTCGAACTCGGTTTGCAGGCGCGGGTAAGGTTGCCGCTGGGTTTTCTGTTGCAGCCGGAAATCGTCTATAGCCGGGCGAGCGGGTCGTTTCCCATCGATGAAACCAATGGCGGAGGCGGAGAGTACGGAAGCAAGCTCAAGGTGCGGTCGAACTGGATCGAAGTGCCGGTGCTGGTGGGATGGAAATTCTCGATCGTACGCTTGATGGTGGGTCCGTCGTTCCGTTTCCCGATGGACGAGGTGATGAATGCCGGGCGGAGTGAGGCGAAAGTGGCGCCGAGGCTCCAGAATTTCGTGCTGGGCTATCAGGCCGGTGTGGGGCTCGACCTCGGGAGGTGGACCATCGACGCGCGGTACTGCGGCAACATCACCAACATCACGGACAAAGGGGTGATGGAACAATACACGCCGAATCTGAAGGTCACGGAACGGAAAGTGGCCATTTCGGTCGGCTATATGTTGATTAAATAATACACTCTCTGTCGGTATGAGCGAAAAGATCGTCGACCTGGGCGGGGTGATCGACCCGGCGGACTTCTACGGCCCCGGGAATGCGAACTACGACCGTTTGGCGGCCAAGTTCCCGGAGCTGAAGATCGTGGGGCGGGGGAGCGTCTTGAAGCTGATCGGAGCGGAGGCGCAGATCGCCCGTTTCGAAGAGCGGTTCGGTCAGTTGGCGGCTTACTACGGTCGGTACGGGCATGTGTCGCCGGAGGTGATCGATCAGATTTTCGACGTGCCGACGACGTTGCGGACAACAGAGGCGGTGGCGATGACCGGAGAGGGGGCTGTGGGCGGTGAGGATGTCATCGTGTATGGGAACAACGGGACGGTGGTTCGGGCGCGGACCGAGAACCAGCGGAAGTTGGTGGAGCTGTATGCCAAAAACGACCTCCTGTTTGCCGTCGGTCCGGCGGGGAGCGGCAAGACCTATACGGCCATAGCGCTGGCGGTGCGGGCGCTCAAGAATAAGGAGGTGCGGCGCATTATCCTGACCCGGCCGGCGGTGGAGGCGGGCGAGAAGCTCGGGTTTCTGCCGGGGGATTTGAAAGAGAAGCTCGACCCGTATTTGCAGCCGCTGTATGATGCGTTGAACGACATGATTCCGCCCAAGAAGCTGCAGGATTACATGGCGGAAGGGGTGGTGCAGATCGCTCCGCTGGCTTATATGCGGGGGCGGACGCTGGATAACGCTTTCGTGATTCTGGACGAGGCGCAGAATACGAACCTGTCGCAGATCAAGATGTTTCTTACGCGGATGGGGCGGAACGCGCGGTTCATCGTGACGGGGGACATGACCCAGGTCGACCTGCCGAATCGTCAGGACTCGGGTTTGCTGCCGGCGATCGAGTTGCTGCGGGAGATCCGGGGGATCGGCGTGGTGGAGTTCGACCGGCGGGACATCGTGCGGCACGAGCTGGTGAAACGGATCGTACAGGCGTTCGACCGGGCTGAATGAGGAACAGACACAGAGTTACAACAAAACCATAAAAATTGTTTCAAAACATGGCCAAAGCATTGGTAAAGACCGACATGCGGTTCGATGGACAGCGTTCGTTGTACGAAGGCAAGGTGCGCGATGTGTACAACATCGACGACAAATATCTGGTGATGGTGGTTTCGGACCGGATCTCGGCTTTCGACGTGGTGTTGCCCAAGGGGATTCCGTTCAAGGGGCAGGTGTTGAATCAGATCGCCGCCAAGGCGCTGGATGCTACGACGGATATTTGTCCCAACTGGAAGATCGCTTCGCCCGATCCGATGGTCACGGTGGGGCATCGGTGCGAACCGTTTGCGGTGGAGATGATCGTGCGGGGCTACCTGACCGGGAGCTCGTGGCGCGACTACAAGGCGGGGGCCAGGTCGATCTGCGGGGTGCCGCTGCCGGACGGGATGCGCGAACACCAGAAGTTCCCGAAGCCGATCATTACGCCGACCACGAAGGCGGAACTCGGGTTGCACGATGAGAATATCTCGAAAGAGGACATTATTGCGAAGGGGTTGGTGTCGGCCGAGGATTATGCGGTTTTGGAACGGTATGCGATGCAGCTTTTCGAACGCGGAACGGAGATTGCCGCCAAGCATGGGCTTATTCTGGTGGATACGAAGTATGAGTTCGGGAAGAAGGACGGCGAGATTTACTTGATCGACGAAGTGCATACGCCGGACAGTTCGCGGTATTTTTATGCGGAGGGGTATCAGGAGCGTTTCGACCGGGGTGAACAGCAGCGGCAGCTGTCGAAGGAGTTCGTGCGGGAGTGGCTCATGGAACACGGGTTCCAGGGGCGTCCGGGGGATGTGATGCCGGAGCTGTCGGACGAGTTCGTGGCGAGTGTCAGTGAGCGGTACATCGAGCTCTATGAGCAGATCACGGGCGAACGGTTCGACCGCGGGGCTGGGACGGAGAGTGAGGCGGCCATTCAGGAACGGATCGAAAATAACGTCCGGAACATGTTGGCGCGGTTGAGATAATCCCACGCGAAAAATAGGAGTCACACACTGGTGGTTGTGACAAACGAACGAGGGGCCTTTCCTGCCAACCGCAGGAAAGGCCCCTTGCTGTCGTTTCCAGCGGCGCATTTACAACGGCACATAGAGCGGTTCTTCTTGGGACCTCTTCCGGGTGGAGGTGGGCGAGAGGAAGCGGCCATCTCGGAACCGTCCGTTCACCTCCGTATCCTCCAGCACCATCCGGTAGTCGATCGATGCGGGAGTGAGGCAGATCCGACCCGCATACCAGCCCGCATTGAGCCGATAGGGGGTATACTCGGCCCGGACTCGGACCGAATACTTCAAGTCTTTACGCAGGTACTCCGCTTCGATCGCTTGGGGCAGCTTCGTCGCCTCGTCTACGTAAGCAACGATCTGGAGGTATATCGAGTCGTTGCCTATCGCCACCTGCGGGAAGACGGCCCGGAAGATCCGAAGCCCCTCCTTTTGACCCAGGTAACTCAGTTTTCGTCGGTGGTCGCCGAAGATTTTGTGTTCCTGAAGCTGGAAGATCGGACCAATCGATACTCATAACATCCGGTTGAGTTCCCGGAGCAGCTCCGCGGAGGGCTCCGACTGCCCGGCAGAGTCCTCCCGGTCGATCGTCAGGCGGTAGTCGTGATCCAGGTAATTCCGCGGCGAGACCTCGTTCCGGTGCGTCGTGATGCGTCCCGAAATCGAATTCCGCAGGCCGTTTTGAGCCGAGCTGTAGCTCATCGAGACTTCGCCCTGGAGCTGCGCCTCGCCCCAACAGCCGTCCACACAGCCGCTGTGCTCGCGGACCGCCCGCCGGAAAAACCGCTCGACGTCGCCGCGAACGACCACTCGGTCGGTCGTCAAAGCAGTGTAGACCTCCTGTAAGACCAAAGTGCAATGGCCCTGTCGGGCCGTTTCGGCATCGATCACCCGGCTCTCGGTCGTCGTGCCCGCATACGAAGCCGTGAGCGTATCCCCCGTGTGCCACCGCCCGGTCTCGAGCCGGGCAACCCCCAGCGTGTCGGTCACCGCCGCTGCTCGACCGTTCAGGTAGAGGTAGGCGTAAGGCAGCGGCCCGTTTTCAGAGCGCAAGGAGACTCGCAGCTCCTGCGCGGCGACCGGGGCGACGGTCAGGAAAATGAAGGAAAGAGATAATAATTTGATTCTCATCGTTTTCCGTATTTTCGTTGTACCTCCTCCCACGAGATCCCCAGCGTCTCCATCGTGTCGAAAATCTCGGGCAAGGTCGTTTCAAAAAATTCGGCCCGTTTCAGCTCGACGACCCGTTGTTTGGCCCCCTCGGCGACGAAATAGCCGATCCCTCGGCTGTTGGTGATGATTTCGGCCGCCTGGAGCCGCTCATAAGCCCGCATCACGGTGTTCGGATTGACCTGCAGTTGAGCCGCCAGGTCGCGTACCGACGGCACGCGTTGCGCCTCCGGCCAGCTGCCGGAGGCAATACCGTCGTAGACATACTCGACGATTTGTCGGTAGATCGGTTTTTCACTCTTGAAATCCATCGCATCCCCCGTTATTTAGTAATTTGCAGGGTCGAGAACCGACGTCGGGCGATGTAGATCCACAGGATTCCGATTCCCAGCGTGACGAGGTCCAGGATAGCCATGTTGGTCGGCCAGTCCATCGTCCGGTTGAACTGGTAGACCATTCCCGGTTCGATCTGCACCAGCACGAAGAGCGGAATGTTCAAGACGAAAAAGGCGATCAGCGTCCCGAGGAACTGGTGTCTCCGGAAAACGACCGCTCCGGCCAGAAAAAACGCCAGCAGAGCGAATCCGTTCAGCAGGACGAAGAGCAGGAACAGAGCGAGCCGGATGTCCATGTATTTGACGATGGCGTCGAAGAGCATGCCGAAAAGGTTTGTGTGTCCGAAGAGGGTAGTCCACAGCACATCGTTCAGGCAGAGAATAAGTTCTAACCCGAGCGGCACGAACAGCATGTTTTTCAACGCCACGTAGAGGAATTTTTCGCTCCGCGCGGCCGGAATAGTCAACGCGGTCACCGCTTCGCCCTTCGAGAAGTAGCGTTTGAAACTCCGCGAGAGGTTGACCATCACGATTACCGTAAAGACGATCCAAGCGAAGCCTCGAGCCCCCGCGATCGAGAAGCTGAAGAACCGGTGGCCGGTGTTGAAAATGGCGTCGATGTTCCACAGGCTGTAGATCATGAAACAGGTCAGCGCGAAACCGCCCGCCTTGAGCAGCATCCGGCGTCCTTGGCCGGCCAGCTCGGCCCGTGCGAAGAGGCCGAAGCGTTTCCAGGAAAAAGTATCGTTCATCATTATCGTGCTTGTCGGTTAAAGAGTTGTTTGACGGCCTCGCGACTGGTCACGGCGGCGTTGAAGAGCATCTCCATGTCGAGCGGCGACTCTTCGTCCGAGGTGTTGGGCCGCACGCCCCACCGTCCGTGGATCGTCCGTTCGGCATACAGGGCCGGTTCGTCGTCCTCCAGGTGGACGAACTGCAGCCGCTCCGTAATCTCGGCCGTCGAGGCGTTCAACAGGATTTCGCTGCCGTCGAGCACCACCACCGAGTCGATCAGCTGGTCGAGGTCCCGCACCTGGTGGGTCGAAATCACCACCGTCCGCTCCTCGTCGGTCACCCGGGCGATCACCCGCCGGAAGGAGCTTTTGGACGGAATGTCCAGCCCGTTGGTCGGCTCGTCCATAATCAGGAGCGGGGTGTTGCAGGCGACGGCGAAAGCGATGTAGGCCTTCTTCCGCTGACCGAACGACATGCGGTCGAGCCGCTGGTCGGCCGCGACTTCGAGTTCGCGGAGCAGTTCGCCGAGCTGCTCGCGGGAGAAGCGGGGGTAGAAAACCCCGTAGACCCGGGCATACTCCGTCATCGTCATGCGCGGCAGGGTGAACTCCTCGGGCACGAAGAAGACTTGGTTCAGGAAGTTCGGCTCTCGTTTTCTGGGCGTGCGTTCCAGTACGGTGATCGTGCCTCTCGAAGGGAACAACAGCCCGGCGGCGAGCTTCAGGAGGGTGCTTTTCCCTGCCCCGTTCTTCCCCAGCAGGCCGTAGATGGCTCCCCGACGTAAAGTGAGGTCGAGGCGGTCGAACAGCCTACCGCCTCGGTAGCCGAACGACACGTCTTTGAAGGTGATCATATTCATAACATAGTGTTGTTTTTGGAGACATTCTTTACTGGTGTATCATTATTCTAATACACTACAAAAGTAGGCGCTTTTTTCGAATCTGCAAATTTTCGGCTCAAAAAAGTTATCTTTGTTCACCGGGTGGACCGGCCTGCGGGTCGGAAAAGCCTCAATCTACAATAGATAAAGACGATTATGGCTCAGGATCCGTCGCCCGGGCGACATATTCCGTGGATTGACCTGCTGCGTGTAGTGGCCTGCCTGATGGTGGTTTGCTCGCACAGCGGCGATTTCTTCGTGGCTCGGTTCGACGCGGATCGGACCGCTTTCCTCTCGGGGGTTTGCTGGGGGAGCGCCTTGCGCGCTTGCGTGCCGTTGTTCGTCATGATCTCCGGGGTGCTGCTTCTGCCGGTGCGGATGGAGTCGGGGGCGTTCTATCGTCGGAGGCTGGGGCGGATCCTTTGGCCGCTGGCGGTGTGGAGCCTCTTGATGCCGTTTTTCTACCGCCTCTACGGACATGCCGAGGGGCAGCAGGCGTTGTATGATGTCGCTACCTTCCCGCTCAACTTCAATTATACCACGACGCCGCTTTGGTACCTGTATATGCTGGTGGGGCTGTACCTGATTCTTCCGATCGTCTCGCCGTGGGTGGAACGGGCATCGCGCAAGGAGCTGAAGCGTTTTCTTTATCTGTGGGGATTCACGCTTTTTATTCCCTACATTCGGGTGTTGGCTCCTCTGGTCGGGTATGTCGGCAATTACGGCCACTTGGGGATTTTCGGCGAGTGCGACTGGAACGGCTTCGGGACTTTTTATTACGTCAGCGGCTTTCTTGGGTACCTGATTTTGGGGTACTATTTAAACCGATTCCCTTCCGAACGGTCTAAGATACAGATACGGCTTCGGTCGGCGCTCTGTTTCGCGACGGGATACGCTTTGACTTGCGGGGGGTATCTCCTGGCGCAGGAGTATTTTCCGGGGGATTATGCCTACCTGGAGATCCCGTGGATGTTCAACGGATTCAGCGTCTTTCTGATGACCTACGGGGTTTTCACGGCGCTGCGGACGGTGCGGATCGAGGGCCACAGGACGCGGAAGTGGCTCGGTCGGGTGGCGGGCTTGACTTTTGGGATCTACCTGTGCCATTTTTTCATCGTCCAGTTGGGGTACGACCTCGTGCAGGCTTGGGTGCCGGTGGCGCCGTATCTCCAGATTCCGGTGATCGCCGTCGGAGCGTTCGGTGTGTCGGCCGGTTTGGTATGGTTGTTGCAGAGATTACCGTTTCATAAATACTTAATAGGATAACGCCATGAAAAGAAAGATCTTTTTCGTCGCTTCCGCGCTGATGTTGGCGGGGGCCGGTAGCTGCGCATGGGCGCAGCAGGACAAGGACCAGGTGCCGTATGTCGAAATCAGCAGTTCGGCCGATACGGCGGTGGCTCCGAACAAGTTCCGGATTGCGATCTTGATTTCCGAGGCCCCGACCAAGGGGAAAACCACGATCGCCGAGCTGGAACGGTCGTTGGCCACGGCGCTCGACGCTGCCGGGGTGGACATCAAAAAACAGCTGGTCATTACCAGCCAGTCCAATGCCAGCGGCAAACGGAAAGATATCTACCAATACAAGAACTACCTCCTGACGCTGACCGAGCCGAATCAGGTGGAAGCCGTTTTCGACGCTTTGCAGACGAACGGCATATCGAATGCCTCGTTGAACCAGAGCACGCGCAGCGACTTGCGGGAACTCCAGGCACAGATGCGGGTAAAGGCGATGCGGAATGCCCGGCAGACGGCGGCCGAGTTGGCTGAGGCCATTGGGCAGCGGATTGGTCGTGCGATCTACATCCAGTCCTATTCGTCGGCTCCGGAGTTTGGCGGTGTAATGATTCGTGGATTGGCGGCGAGCAAAGCAGCTACCGGTAATGCCATTCAGGAGGATGCCATGTCGAACGTCAAGTTCAACGACGTGCGGGTGAATCAGAATGTTACGGTGCGCTTTGCGCTGGAATAAGGCATACGGAATCGGGCGATTTTGTGAAGAATTGAACGGACGGCGGGTAATTCCCGCCGTTTTTCGTATCTTGCGGCTTCGGAATGAGTTAAGAAAAAATTTTTAAAAGTCCCCGTGTTATGGTATTCGACATCGAGATGATTCGCCGGCGGTATGCCGGGATGGCCGAGGCGGTGGGGCGGATCCGGCAGGCGAGCGGATCGGCCCTCACGCTGGCCGAGAAGATATTGCTGACCCACTTGTACGATGAAGGGCAACAGCCGGTGTTTCGTCGCGGCGAGGATTATGTGAACTTTGCGCCGGACCGGGTGGCCATGCAGGATGCGACGGCGCAGATGGCTCTGTTGCAGTTCATGAACGCCGGACGGAGCCGGGTGGCGGTGCCGTCGACCGTGCATTGCGACCACCTGATCCAGGCCGACCGGGGTTCCGACGCCGACTTGACGGTGGCCCGGGATGTGAATCGGGAGGTGTATGATTTTCTCGCGTCGGTGTCGAATAAGTACGGGATCGGATTTTGGCGTCCGGGGGCGGGGATCATTCACCAGGTGGTGCTCGAGAACTACGCCTTTCCGGGCGGGATGATGATCGGCACCGACTCGCACACGCCCAATGCCGGGGGGCTGGGGATGGTAGCCGTGGGGGTCGGCGGGGCCGATGCGGCGGACGTGATGTCGGGGATGCCGTGGGAACTGAAGATGCCGCGGGTGATCGGGGTCAAGCTGACCGGCAAATTGAACGGTTGGGCTTCGCCGAAGGATGTCATCTTGAAGCTGGCCGGGATTCTGACGGTGAAGGGGGGGACGAATGCCATTCTCGAATACTTCGGGCCGGGGGCCGAGACCATTTCGGCGACCGGCAAGGCGACAATTTGCAACATGGGGGCGGAAGTGGGGGCTACGACGTCGCTGTTTCCGTACGATGCGAAGATGGGCGCCTACCTGCGGGCGACCGGCAGGGGAGAGGTGGCGGAGCTGGCGGACGGGGTGGCGGCAGAGTGTCTGACCGCCGATGCCGCGGTGCGGGAACATCCGGAACGCTATTACGACCGGGTGATCGAGATCGATCTTTCGGCCTTGGAGCCGTATGTTAACGGGCCTTTTACACCGGATGCGGCGGCTCCGATTTCGGAATTCGTGCGGATGGCTCGCGAGAAGGGGTATCCGGAACGGATGGAGGTGGGGTTGATCGGATCGTGCACCAACTCCTCGTACGAGGACCTGACCCGGGCGGCGTCGGTGGCGCGGCAGGCGGCGGACAAGGGGTTGACGGTCCGGTCGCAGTTCGTGGTGACACCGGGGTCGGAGCAGGTGCGCCATACGGCGGAGCGGGATGGACTGTTGGCGGATTTCGAGGCGATCGGCGGGGTGGTGATGGCCAATGCGTGCGGGGCTTGCATCGGGCAGTGGCGGCGGGCGACGGACGATTCGACGCGGGCCAATTCGATTGTGACGAGTTTCAACCGGAATTTTGCGGCGCGGAACGACGGGAATCCGCAAACGCACGCTTTCGTGGCGTCGCCGGAGCTGACCACGGCTTTGACGCTGGCCGGACGGATTACGTTCAACCCGCTGACCGACACCCTCGTCAACGAACGGGGCGAGGCGGTGAAGCTCGATGTGCCGCGGGGAGATGAGTTGCCGATCCAAGGATTCTCGGTCGACGATGCGGGCTATCAGGCACCGGCCGAGGATGGCTCTTCGATGACGGTGGTTATTTCGCCGGAGTCGCAGCGATTGCAGCGCTTGGAGCCGTTCGCGGCGTGGGACGGACGGGATCTCGAGGGGCTGCGGCTGCTGATTAAGACCCGGGGGAAGTGTACGACCGACCATATCTCGATGGCGGGGCCGTGGTTGCGGTTTCGGGGACACTTGGAGAATATCTCGGAGAACCTGTTGATGGGGGCGACCAACGCTTTTAACGACGGGGCGGTGAATAGCGTGCTTGATCCGATGGTTTCAGAAAGGGAGGGGCGCAAGTACGACAAGGTGTCGGCCGTGGCCAAGAATTACAAGGCCAAAGGGTTGGGGAGCATTGTGGTGGCGCAGGAGAACTATGGCGAGGGGTCGTCGCGGGAGCATGCGGCGATGGAACCGCGGTTTTTAGGCGTGAAGGCGGTGCTGGCGCAGTCGTTCGCCCGCATCCACGAAACCAACCTCAAGAAACAGGGGATTCTGGCTTTGACTTTCGCCCACAAGGCCGATTGGGAGAAAGTCAGGGAGGACGACACGATATCGGTACTCGGCTTACGGGAGTTTGCGCCAGGGGTTCCGTTGACGGTGGTGTTGCACCATGCGGACGGCACCACGGAGCAGTTTGCGGCGAACCATACCTACAATGCTTTGCAGATCGAGTGGTTCCGGGCCGGGAGCGCATTGAATTTGATTAAACAGAAAATCGGAAAGAAAGATGAATAAAATTACGATCGAAAACGGAGTGTTGCGGGTTCCGGAGGTTCCGGTGGTGCCGTATATCGAGGGGGATGGGATCGGGGTGGATATTTGGCCGGCCACGCGGCGGATCGTCGATGCTGCGGTGGCGCGTTGTTATGGCGGGGGGCGGCGGATCGAGTGGCGCGAGGTGCTGGCCGGGCAGAAAGCGTTCGATCGGACCGGCGAGTGGCTGCCGCAGGAGACGCTGGAGACGTTCCGGGAGTACTTGGTGGGGATCAAAGGGCCGTTGACCACGCCGATCGGCGGCGGGATCCGGTCGCTCAACGTCGCTTTGCGACAGGAGCTCGATTTGTACGTTTGCCAGCGGCCGACGCGCTATTTCCGGGGGGTGGTGACGCCGCTCAAACGGCCGCAGGATGTCGATATGGTGATCTTCCGGGAGAATACGGAGGATATTTACGCCGGGATCGAGTGGCAGACCGGAACGCCGGAGGCGTTGAAGCTCCGCGATTTTCTGGTCAACGAGATGGGGGTGCGGAAGATTCGGTTTCCGGAGAGTTCGTCGTTCGGCATCAAACCGGTTTCGCGGGAGGGGACGGAACGGCTCGTACGGGCGGCGATCCGCTATGCCGTCGATCATCGGTTGCCGTCGGTGACGTTGGTGCATAAGGGGAATATCATGAAGTTCACCGAAGGGTCGTTCAAGAACTGGGGCTATGAGCTGGCGGAACGGGAGTTCGGCGATCGGACCTTTACTTGGGCCGAGTGGGAGCGGATCAAGAAAGCGGAGGGCGAAGAGGCGGCGAATGCGGCACAGGAGGCGGCTGTGGCGGCGGGCAAAGTGATTGTCAAGGATGCCATTGCGGATGCTTTCTTGCAGTGGACGCTGCTCAAACCGCGGGAATTTTCGGTGATCGCGACGCTCAACCTGAACGGGGATTACATTTCGGACCAGCTGGCGGCGATGGTCGGCGGGATCGGGATTGCGCCGGGAGCCAATATCAATTACACGACGGGTCACGCGATTTTCGAGGCGACGCACGGCACGGCGCCGATCCATGCGGGAAAAAATAAGGCCAATCCGTGTTCGCTCTTGCTGTCGGCGGTGATGATGCTCCAGTACATGGGGTGGACCGAGGCGGCGGATGTCGTGGTGAATGCGATGGAGAGCGCGTTCGTAGAGGGGAAAGCGACTTATGATCTGGTGCGGTTTATGGAGAACGGTACCCGGCTTTCGACCAGTGAGTTTGCCGATCTGTTGATCGCGAAAATCAATGAATAAGAAGGAAAAATGAACAAGGACTATTTGATATACAAGCTCTCGGAGACCGTCAAGGAGACTTCGCGGATCGAGAACGACCTCTTCAAGCGCTACGGGGTGAAGCGGGGGTTGCGGAACGAAGATCACTCGGGAGTCTTGGTGGGGTTGACCAACATCGGCGATGTGGTGGGGTACGAGCGGGTCGAGGGGGCTGACGGGAAAGGGGAGTTGAAGGCGATTCCGGGGAAACTGCTCTACCGGGGGATCGAGGTGTCGGACCTGGTGCACGGGGTGCAGGCCGAGAACCGGTTGGGGTACGAGGAGACGGCGTTCCTGCTCTTGTCGGGCTACCTGCCGGATCGCGAGGAGCTCGAGACGTTCGCCAACTTGCTCAATGAACAGATGGTGTTGCGGCATGCGGCCAAGATGAACATCCTGCAGCTGTACGGGAACGATATTATGAATATTCTGGCGCGATCGGTGCTGGTGCTCTATGCGTTCGACGAGCAGGCGGACGATACGTCGCGGGACAACCTGGTGCGGCAGTCGGTGGACCTGATCGCGAAGTTTCCGTCGATTATCGCGTATGCCTACCATACGATGAACCACAACAAGAACGGTGGGTCGCTGCACATCCGGATTCCGAAGCCGGGCTTCTCGCTGGCCGAAAACTTCATCTACATGATGAAGGGTTCGAAGGGGTACACGCCGCTGGATGTCAAGGTGTTGGACCTGTGCTTGATTCTGCATGCGGAGCATGGCGGGGGGAACAACTCGACCTTTACGACACGGGTTACCAGCTCGTCGGGGACGGATACCTATTCGTCGATCGCGGCGGCCATCGGGTCGCTCAAAGGGCCGCTGCACGGGGGGGCCAATTTGCAGGTGATCGACATGTTCGCCCACTTGCGCGAGGCGATCGCGGACTGGACCGACGAGGCGGAGATCAAGGCTTACCTGATGCGGATGTTGCGCAAGGAGGTTTACGACAAAAAGGGGCTGATTTACGGGATCGGCCACGCGGTCTATACGATCTCGGACCCGCGGGCGCTGCTGCTCAAGGAGATGGCGCGGTCGCTGGCGCAGGAGAAGGGACGCGAACGGGAGTTCGATTTCCTGGAGCTGGTCGAACGGCTCGGCGTCGAGAGCTTCATGGAGTTCAAGGGGAACTCGGTCAATAAGCGGGTTTGCGCCAATGTGGACTTCTACTCGGGGTTCGTGTACGACATGATCGGTCTGCCGCGGGAGGTCTATACGCCGTTGTTCGCCATGTCGCGGATTGCGGGGTGGGTGGCGCACCGGATCGAGGAGCTGAATTTCGACAGTCGGCGGATCATTCGGCCGGCGTATAAGAATGTTTCGACGGGGATGGGGTATCGACCGTTGAACAAGCGATAAGTAGCTTGCATCTATGATAAAAAACTTGCGTTCGGAATAGGCTTTGAAGTAGGAGACCTTGTTCCGAACGCAAGTTTTTTTCGGTTAATATTTCTTGTTTAGTACAAGATAGATAATTACGACCGCTAATACGACATCCACAATGTTCCAAGTCAATCGATCAAGTGCGATCTTGTAGAATGGTTGAAATAGTAGAGCAATCGCTCCTGAGATTATTGCAAGTGCAACCTTCCGACGATTATAAAAACGATAGGCCCAACATAGAGCAATAACGGAAGTCGCAAGGCGTATAATTGTGTAGAAGCCATACGGGAACGGCAGCAAACACATAATTAACGCAATTGATAGGATCAAAGAGGCTTTGTCTAAAACAGAAAGGTGTAATTTTTTCTTCATTATCGGATTATTTTAATCTACGCTCTCTTGTGCAGATTTTTTGCAATCACAGATAAGTTCCTCAGTTACCGCAGCTTGTTGCGGTCGAAATAGGGCCCCGCCCACAGGAAAAAGAGCGTCAACCCCACCGCCAACAACGCCGTGCCGAGCAGAAACGCCATCGAATACGAAGTGTGTTGGGCGATCACCCCGCCCAGCAAAACCCCGGACCCGATGCCGAAGTCCCACGAAGTGAGGTACGTCGCATTGGCCGTTCCGCGCTGGTTGTGGTGCGCCAGGTTGATGAACATGGTCTGCAGGGTCGGGCAGAGCAGCCCGTACCCCACGCCGATCGAGACGCCGCAGCCGTAGAACGACAGCGGATGTTTGAGAAAGATGAAGCAGAGAAAGCTGGCGATCAGGATCGAGATGCCGACCTTGCTTACCAAGGTCAGGTAGCCCCGGTTGATGAGTTTCCCGGAGACGAGTCGCGAAACGACCAGTCCGCCCGAGAGGCAGACGAAAAAGAATCCCGTTCCGCTGGCGAGCCCCACCTCTTCGGTCCCGTACACCGCCACATAGGTGCTCAGCACCCCGTAGGCGAACGACAGGAAGAGGGTGGTCACCGCCCCCGGTACTCCTTTGAGCAGCAGGAACCGGTCGAGCGACAAGGTCTGTTTGGCGCCGACGATTTCGGTTTTCGCCCCTCGGATGCGCGAGGCGACGAACAGCCCGAGGAGTCCCACCCCCAAAGCCGTGGCAAAGACCCAGTTGTAATTGGGCGTCGCATCGTGGATCATCAGCGCCGCCATCGGTCCGATGGCCATCGCCAGGTTGGTCGACACGCCGAAATATCCGATCCCTTCGCCGCGTCGTGCGGCGGGCATGATGTCGATGGCCACGGTGTTGACCGACACGGTCACCATCCCGAAAGCCATGCCGTGGGTGGCGCGCAGAATGGCGAAAACGACCAGCGCCCCGGCCAGCATATAGCCGCCGAAATAGGAGATAAAAAAGGCGTAGCAGAGCAGCAGGAGCGGTTTCCGCGGAAAACTGTCGACCATGAATCCGGCAAAAGGCCGAAAACAGGGCCATGATGGTATACGAAGAGAGAATCAGGCCGGCGAGCGATTTGGTGGTCTCGAACTGTTCGGCGAGGTACATCGGCAGGATCGGCAAGAGCATGTAGAAGGCGAAGAACATCAGGAAGTTGGATCCGCAGGCGGCCCAGAAGCTGGCGGTCCAAAGTCTCTCTTTCTGCATCGGTCGGAGTGGAAAAAGCTTAAGGTTTCGAGGAGCAAAGATACGCAATTTTCAAAAAGAGCGCGGCGGATCCTCCCGCTCTCTGTCGGGAGATCCGCCGCGCCGGGAGGGCCGGGAAGAACTTATTGCAAGTTTTCCGTATAAACAATCACGCGGATCGGGTCGACGTTGCAAACCCTGTTACCATCCTGGTAGAACATCTTCGGACAATCTTTCAGGAGCTTGGCGCCGGGTGTGATCCCTTGTTCTTGTTCCTCGCGGGTCAGGTAGGTCGTTACCTGGCGCTTGTTGCTGGTGGTTTCGACCGGTTTCGAGCTCTTGTTTTCCCAATTGCGGTAATACAGAACGGAGCCTTTGCCCGAGATGGTCAACCAGGGGCCGAGTTTTTGCTTTTCGGCTCGTTGCCTGAGAGCGGCTGCTTCGGCCTCCAGGTCTTGTGTTCGCATTTGGGCCGCTGCGGCGAAGGCTCGAGCGGCTTCTCGGAGCGAATCGCTTTGGACTTGCAACCGAAGAGCCATTTTACGCATCTCTTCCTGATTGGTCGGTCCGTCCGGCGTGTAGGTCCCGTAGTATACCCTCTCTCTGTTCTGTTCCGAAGCGGATGCCTGGTGAAGCTCTTCCTGGTTGGTCGGTCCGTCTGGCGTGTAGGTTCCGTAGTATACCTTCTCTCTGTTCTGTTCCGAATCTGCTTTTTTCTGGGTCGTGATGACGATGGCACCGTTCCGGCCCGCCTCGCCGAAACGGTCGATAGCGGCTTGGTCTTTGAGGACTATGATTCTCTGCAGGTCGTGGGGTGAAAGTCGGGCTTGTTGCTCCTGGTCGGCCACCTTTCCGTCTATGACAACCAACGGACCTTGGGACGTTTTGTGTGTGCGAACCGAGACCGTGTCGTTCTTCGCCTCGCTCCGTAGTCCGTCGATATCGAGGTGCGGTTGGGCATTGTTCTCCAGGCGGTCCGGGAGTTCTCGGTCGGTTTTTTGCGGCGAATTCGAGGCCGAGTCCGGTCTTTCGACCGTGTATGTCTTCGGGGAGTCGGTGGGTTCGACTGCTGCGCGGGCCGTGAGTGAAAAGGCGCACAGTAGCGTGCCGCCGACCAGCGGAAGGGTGGCCAGCCGGACGAAACGTGCGGTCCGGGAGCCGAAAGAGTGGTTTTGGGTCATCATTTCGAGTCGTTTTTTGGTTTGTAAATAACAGAGTGTACTGGTCGCCCCGGCCGGAAAGATGCCGGCCTCGGTGCCGATGAGCAGTTCCATGTAAGGTCCGACGGCCACCCCTTGCCGAAGGACAGCCCGGTCGGCCTGAAATTCGTGTACCTCGCGGAGCAGTTTTCCGCCGTGCCACGCGGTCGGGTTGAACCACAGGAGCGTACGCCAAAGAGCGCTCCAAAGCAGGTCCGCCCCGTGGCGGTAGCTGATGTGGCTCCGTTCGTGGGTCAGAATCGCTTCGAGCATCGGCGATCCTCGGAACTTGTCGTTCACGACGATCCGCCCGAAGGCGGAGTAGGCTCCGGCGACATTTTCCGAAAAGAGCAGGTCGCCCCGTCGAGTTCCGCGCAGGGTGCCGAACCGGAGGCGGAGAATCCGCACGGCCTGTACCATCCCGACAGCCGCCGCACCGACTCCGTACAGGCTCCACAGGACGATTCGGAGCCAGTCGATCGTTTCTTCCGGGGCGAGCACCATCGGCACGGTCTCTTCCGTCATCAGCAACGCCGGGTCGATCCACTCCGACAAGATCATCGGTTCCGGCGCCGGAAGTATCGGGATCCGCACCAGCGGCAGGAGCATCCCGAGGGGCAGCATCGCGAGCAGATAGCTCCGCGCGCCGCCGGACGGAATGCGGCGGTGGAGCACCGCGACATAGAAAAGCCACAAAACGAGTACGCAGAGTTGCGAGTCGATCCAGTATCCTTGCGATAACATGACTTGTGAGGGTTTGAGTTAGAGAAAATATAGCGAGCCGCACCTATGCCTCCTTGTTGCGCTCTGCTTCGACGATCTGCCGGGCCACCCGCCGCAGCTCCTCGTACTGTCCGACGCTCAGCGAGCCGCTCTCCCAGGCCAGGAACGACAGCACTTCGCCCGGCGAGTCGTTGAAAAAGTTGCTCACCACGCGTTTCATAAATCCCGCCCGATACTCCTCCTTCGTTATGGTGGGTGAGTATCGGTGGCTTTTTCCCACCACCCGGTGGGTGACGAACCCTTTGGCTTCGAGCGTCCGGATGACGGTCGAGATCGTGGTGTAGGCCGGTCGCGGCTCGACGAACTGGTCGACCACTTCGCCCAAATAAGCCTCGCCCAGCCGCCAGATGTGCTGCATTACCTCCAGTTCGGCCCGGGTCAGTTCGAGCGGTTGTTTCGTTTGTTTCGGTCTCATAGCGGTTTCGAATGTTGTTACTACAAAGGTAGAAATAGTTTTTGAAACTACAACTATAATTATAGTAAATTATTGCCGCCATCTTTCATGAGTAGTGTAGGAGTCAGAGCATCAGCCTCTTAACCTTTCCGCTCCGTGTAGTGCAGCACCCGTTCGTTGTTGAAACGCTGGAACGCCCGGAACTCCGCCGGGGTCAACGCCCGCGGATAACTCATAATCAGGAGTCGGTGGGGCAGGGTCTCCGATCGGAACGACGGGTGGACATGGTCGTACTCCGGGTTGGTAACGAGTCCGTTGCGCTGATAGAATCGTTCGCGTCGTTGCGAAATCTCGTCGACCGGCGGGTCGATCTCCAGCAGCACGATCCGTTGGTCGTCGCCTTTCAGAAACTCCAAGGCCAGCGATCCATACCCGCCGCTGCGCCGGTCGGGTGCGATGGCGAAGTGCTCGCCGAAACGGAAAGCGGTTCCGTCGACCGATTCCCACTCCCACCACGACAGCAGGCCGACCAATCGTTCGCGGTCGGTCAGGAGGTGGTAATGGAACGCCGGATCGTGGAGCGCGCGGAGGTGTTCGGCCAACGGGCGCCGCTCGGCGAGCGGAAAACTCTGTTCATAGATCTCCCAGGCCTCGCAGGCCAGCGGGTGGATGTGGTCGTAGATGCGTGTCAGTTCCATGGCCGGTTATAAAAAACGAGCAACTTCCGGGAAGAGAGTTGCTCGCGTATTGTGTGAGAATAAAAACCGTGTTTGCGAAGACTATTTCTTCGTGAGAACGAAGCTCATCTCTTCGCCGTTGAGTTTGAAACCGTCGTCGGTTTTGCAGACCTGGAAACTCTGCGTTTTGGAATCTTCGATGATAAACAGGCTGTCGGCCTTCACTTCCCAAGCTGCCTGTGCGGTGTTGGAGTTTTCGCCCATCGATCTGACGATGTCGACCGTCCCGTTCGCCTGGAAGTTCATCTCCATCTTGATTTGCGAGAGCATCGCCGCGGCCATCTGAGCAGCAACGTCGTCTTCCGAGGTATCCGGCAGCGCGATTTCCGCGTTGTAGTCGCCTACCAACTCGCCTTTCAGCCCGGTTGTACCGGAACAGGCAACCAAAACCAAGGCGGCTGCCAGCGTCAAAAAGATTTTTTTCATGTTCGTGAATGATATGAATTGAAAACAAAAGTAGGAATAATTCTCCGAACACCGGCTTGTTTTTTACGAAACCTTTTATAAAGCCGACAAGATTCGGAGCGTCGCGGCGTTCAGCGGCACCGCCTCGCCGAGCTCTTCGGCCAGCCGGCAGAGGGTCCCCGCAAAGAGGTCGATTTCAGTGGGACGACCCGCCTCGACGTCTTGCAGCATGGAGCTTTTTCCCTCCGGGTTCATCGACCGGATCACCTCGACGGCTCGGGCAACCATCCGGTCGGCATCGGCAATGCCCAGCCGCTCGGCCACCGTCGCCGCCTCCTCCATCAGCCCCCGGGCCAATGCCATCGCCCGGGGATTGGTTTGCAGGTGTCCGTAGGGCCGCCGGAGCAGGGCGGTGGTCTGGTTGCAGCCGATGTTGATGACGAACTTTTGCCACAGGGCCGCGATCATGTCCGTCGGCGTGTCGTACGGGATCCCGGCGCGTTCAAAAAGCCGAGAGAGCCGCAGAACCCGTTCCGTCGGCTGCTCGGGCCGGTTGATCGCCTCGCCGAACGAGATGCGGAACGTCCCGTCATGGGTCGTTCGGTTGCCTGTGCGCATGCTCGGGTGGCCCAGGAAGTAGGAGTACAGCACCCGCTCCGCGCCGAACCGTGCGGCCAGACGTTGTTCGCTGTCGATGCCGTTCAACAGCGAGAGAATCAGCGTCTCCGGCCCCACGTGCGGTGCGATGGCTTCGATCGCCGGATCCAGGGCGGTGGCCTTGGTGGCGATCAGGAGCAAGTCCGGCCGCTCGGTCGGCTCCGCCAGCGCGAAGTCGTATCGCACACCGTTGAAAAAGACTCCCTCGCGACGCAGCCGCTCCCGGCGGTCGGCGTCGGCGATCACCGTAAAACGCTCGCCCAGCGCGTCGCGGAGCCGCGTGGCGACCACCGTTCCTACGGCTCCCACTCCCAGGAGCGACACTCGTTCGATCTGTTTCATGGTTGCAAATATGAACTTTTTTTGCCGATCAGGCTGATAATCTGCCCCGAAACCGCTATTTTTGTGACCGCGCAGCCCGCTTCGCAGCGGGCGGGGGCCGATTTATTTCAATCACGAAGGATGCAGAAAATCAAAAACATCGCAATTATTGCGCACGTCGACCACGGGAAAACGACGCTGGTCGACAAGATGATTCTCCAGGCGCGGCTGGTGCGCGACCAGGAGAAATCCGAGACACTGGTGCTGGACAACAACGACCTGGAACGCGAACGCGGGATCACGATCCTGGCCAAGAACGTGTCGGTTCACTATAAGGACTACAAGATCAATATTATCGACACGCCGGGTCACGCCGATTTCGGGGGCGAGGTCGAGCGGGTGCTCAATATGGCGGACGGGGTTCTGTTGTTGGTGGACGCTTTCGAGGGGACGATGCCGCAGACGCGGTTCGTGCTGCAGAAGGCGCTGCAGATGGGGCTCAAGCCGATCGTCGTCATCAACAAGGTCGACAAGCAGAACTGTCGGCCGGAGGAGGTCAACGAGCAGGTGTTCGACCTGATGTTCAGCCTCGACGCGACGGAAGAGCAGCTCGACTTCAAGACCATCTACGGGAGTGCGAAGAACGGCTGGATGTCGACCGACTGGCGGACGCAGACCGGAGATATCGTGCCGTTGCTGGACTGCATCATCGACGAGATTCCGACGGCCCGGGTGGTCGAGGGGACACCGCAGATGCTCATCACGTCGCTGGAGTACTCGCCTTATGTGGGTCGGATCGCCGTGGGTCGGTTGAGCCGCGGGGTTCTGAAGACCGGGCAGAATGTCTCGCTGGTGAAGCGCGACGGGACGGTCGAAAAGTCGAAGATCCGCGAGCTGATGACTTTCGAGGGGCTCGGGAAGCAGAAGGTCGACGAGGTGCAGTGCGGCGATATCTGTGCCATTGTCGGGATCGACGGGTTCGAAATCGGGGACACCATTGCGGATTACGAGAATCCGGAACAGCTGACCCCGATTGCCATCGACGAACCGACCATGAGTATGCTGTTCACGATCAACGACTCGCCGTTTTTCGGCAAGGAGGGGAAGTTCGTCACCTCGCGGCATATCAAGGAGCGGTTGGACCGGGAGTTGGAAAAGAACCTGGCCTTGAAAGTGAAACCGGGGGCTACGGCCGATTCGTTCCGGGTTTTCGGGCGCGGGGTGCTGCATATCAGTGTGTTGATCGAGACGATGCGGCGCGAGGGGTATGAGTTGCAGGTGGGGCAGCCGAAGGTGGTGGACAAGGTGATCGACGGGCATCGGTGCGAACCGATCGAGCACCTGACCGTGGACCTGCCGGAGGAGATGGCCGGCAAGGCCATCGAGATGGCCACACGGCGGAAAGGGGTGCTGTTGCATATCGACCACCGGGGCGAACGGGCCCACCTGGATTTCGACATTCCGGCGCGGGGGATTATCGGTCTGCGGAGCAACCTGTTGACGGCCACGGCGGGCGAAGCGGTGGTGGCGCATCGGTTCAAAGGCTTCGAACCTTATCGGGGCGAGATCGAGGGGCGGTCGAACGGTTCGTTGATCGCGGCGGAGAGCGGCACGGCCTATGCCTATGCCATCAGCAAGTTGCAGGATCGGGGGCGGTTTTTCATTTCGCCGGGCGACGAGGTGTATGCCGGTCAGGTGATCGGCGAGAGTACGCGGGCCGAGGATATCTGTGTGAACGTTTGCAAGTCGAAGAAGCTGACCAACATGCGGGCTTCGGGGTCGGACGAGAAGTCGACCGTTTCGCCGCCGGTGATCTTCTCGCTCGAGGAGACCTTGGAATACATCCAGGAGGACGAATATGCGGAAATCACCCCGACTTCGATCCGGATGCGGAAGATCCTGCTGTCGGAAACCGATCGCAAGCGGGCAGGAAAGGCATAGGGCGAGGGGAGAGTGGTCGTGGCCTGATTTTTGCAAGGGGCGGGGAGTGGTCTAATGAAACATCTTTTTTTTGAAACATGGAACAAAAATTGAGAAGTTACAGCGATCTTCTGTTCGGAATCGCTGCCATTGTGGTCGGGTTGGTGATGATCGTTTGGTCGGACCGGATTTTGCTGCGGTTGATTCAGGTGATCGGAGCCATTGCGATTGTGGTGGGGGCGATTCAGTTCTTCAGTTTTCTGGTGCGCACCAAAGGGGTGGCGGATCGGTGGACATATATGCCGATCGCGGCGCCCATTGCGGTGGCGTGGGGGATTCTGCTGCTGCTCAGTCCGGAGTTGTGGAAAAACCTGTTTGTTATTCTGATGGGCTTATTCCTGATGTTCTTGGGGTTGTACCAGTCGGTGGCCCTCTATAAACTCAAGCGAAGGAACGGGGTGAAGGTCTCGGGGATTTACTTCTTCTTCTCGATTTTGATGATGATCGCCGGGGTTTTCGTGGCCGCTCAGCCGATTTATATGGCTTCGTGGTTTATCACGTTTGTCGGGGCGTGGATCTTGGCTTATGGGGCGATCGAGATTTTCAGCTATTTCACCTTGCGGGCGCCGATCGTCCGGACCGAGGAGGTGGCGCCCAAGATCGAAGAGACCCCGGCGGTGCCGGTGAAGGAGGAGAAAGGCGACCAGGCTGAGGATCATAAAGAGGCTGAATAACACCTCCCAACCAGACGGTTGGCCGTCACTAAGATACGGAGAGGAACGGAGAGCGTTCCTCTCCGTTTTTTTTATTGTTATTCTTTTCACAATTTGGTAACTTGCAGAGCTTTTTTGCAATTTACTAACCTTAACTTTATTTGACACAGCATGAAAAAAGCATGTTTAGCGGCGCTGGCCTTTCTGGTTCCGTCGTTGGCGTTGGCACAGTTGCGCGGCACGGTCCGCAACGATGCGACGGGGCGGGGGCTGGCCGGTGTTTCGGTGAGCGACGGCAAGCATGTGGTGAAGACCTCGGCCGACGGTTCGTTCGAACTGCCTGCGAATCCGCAGGCCCGATTCGTGACCGTCACCACTCCCTCCGGCTATGCGCCGACCACCGAACACTACATCCGGATTGCGCCGGACGTAGCGAGTTATGACTTCTCTCTGGCACGGAACGGCCATACCGGGGCGTTCGACTTCATTCAGATCGCCGACACCGAGACTCATGCCCCGAAAGAGTGGCTCGACAACCTGAAGGAGTATGCGGCCGCCAATCCTCAGACCGCTTTCATCGTCCATACGGGGGATATCTGTTACCAGCCGGGCGAAGATTTTCATGCGGCGAACGTGCGGAGCCGTCATATGGGGATGCCGACCTACTACACGATCGGAAACCACGACCTGTTGCGGGGCGATTACGGCGAGCAGTATTTCGAGAGCCTCTTCGGGCCGACCTGGTACTCGTTCGAAGTGGGGAACGTCCATTTCCTGGCTCTGCCGATGCTGGGAGGCGACCACGCTCCGTCGTATTCGAAGGAACAGGTGTTGGAGTGGATTCGGAACGACCTGGCGCAGACCGATCCGAAGAAAAAAGTCATTATGTTGAACCACGACCTGTGGTTTCAGGGCGACGACCTCGTGATTCGGGCCGGCGGCGACAGCCTGGATATGAAGCGGCACAACCTCGTGGCGTTCGTTTACGGTCACTGGCACAGCCAGTATGCGAAGCGTGTGGACGGGGCGATGACCTACTGTACATCGACGCCGGACAAGGGGGGGATCGACCACTCGCCGGCCTGTTTCCGGGTGATTAGCCTGGACGCCGAGGGGAACCTCTCGGAGCGGACGCAGGCACGGTACACGAATGTGCCGGGGTTGTTGACGACGGCTCTGCCGGCTCGGCACGACACGCTGACGGCGGTGAACGGGGTGATACCGGTGCGGGTGAATGCCTATCGGACCGTTTCGCCGGTTCGGTCGGTGCGCGTTGCGCTGGTGGAGAACGGCAAGCGGGGGCGTGCCGTGGAACTCGCACCGCAAACCGACTGGGCTTGGAGCGGTCGGCTGGCGGTGGGGAACCGGGCCGGCGTGCAACGCTTGGTGGCCGAGGCGACCTTTGCCGACGGGACGCGGCTGGTGGAGCACAGCAGTTTTGTGCTGACCGACACGCCGGCTACGGTGACCGTCGACGGAGATTGGGGGAACCTCGGCGGGAATGCCCGACACAGCGGAATCGTTGCCGGAAAGGCCGGCTGGTCGCCGCGGTACGTATGGTCGCAGAATGCCGGAGGGAATATCTATATGAACTCGCCGGTGGTGGGGGATGGAAAGGTCTTTGTGGCGACGATCGACGACGATAATCTCAAGAAGTGTGCCGTCGTGGCTTACGATGCGGCCACCGGTCGGGAGCTGTGGCGGTTCCGGACGAGCAATTCGGTGAAGGGGACGATGGTTTACAGCGATGGGCTGGTGCTGGCGTGCGATGCGGCGATGCAGCTCTACGCCTTGGATGCCGAGAGCGGTCGGGTCGTGTGGGAGAAGGCGTTGAACCGCTATGTTCTGCCGGAGAACCTGCACGGATTGGCGGTGGCGGACGGTGTGGTGTATGCTGGTCAGGGCGGAAACTTCACCGCCTTGCGGGTGAAGGACGGCGCGGAGGTTTGGCGGAACGAGGCTTGGGGCGGCGGCGAGGGGACGCAGTCCACGACCACCGTCGGCGAAGGGGTGGTATTGGCGTCGTCGCACTGGAACGGCCTCTTTGCGCACGATGTGAAAGACGGGCGGTTGCTGTGGAAGAAGCAGGATTCGAAGATCCGTTTCCGCGACGGTTCTGCCACGATCTACGACGGCAATATTTACCTGCCCAGCCGCGACGAATTGTTTCTGATTAACCCGCGGTCGGGCGATGTGCTGAAGAGCGCTGTACAGCCGGGGATTACGTTCGAGGGGGCTTGCGCGCCCGTGGTGACCGACCGGATGGTCTACGTCGGGACGGCCGACAGGGGCCTGGTGGCGTTCGACCGGCGGACTTTCAAGCCGGTTTGGACGTATGCTACACGGCCGGCCATCTTCTATTCGGTGCCTTACTACCAAGACTTCCAGAACTCGGTCGAAACTTCGCCAGTGCTGATCGGCGGGACGCTCGTTTTCGGGGCGTCGGACGGCTATCTGTACGGGGTGGATGCCGAAACCGGGCGTTTCCGGTGGAAACGGAACCTCGGTGCACCGATTTTCTCGTCGCCGGCAGTGAGCGGCGATGCGCTCTACGTGGCGGACTTTTCCGGAAATCTTTATTGTCTGAAAATCAATGAATAAATCTTTGTTATTGGTTCCCATGGGCCTTGCTTCGGCCTGTGGGACCGCGCTGGCCAAAAACCGGCAACAGCCGGCCGCCGGGTGCGACAAGCCGCTGAACATCATCTATATTATGACCGACGACCATTCGTTTCAGACGATCAGCTGTTACGACGGTCGGTACAACCGGACCCCGAATCTCGACCGGTTGGCGCGCGAGGGGGTGCGGTTCGGCAACAGTTTCGTCACCAACTCGATCTCGGGACCGAGCCGGGCGGTGATGATTACGGGCAAGCACAGCCACAAGAACGGCTTCCTGAAGAACGAAGGGGGCGTGCCGTTCGACGGTTCGCAGCAGACCTTTCCGAAGCTCCTGCAACAGGGCGGCTATCAGACGGCCCTGATCGGGAAATGGCACCTGATGAGCACCCCGACCGGATTCGACCACTGGGAGATCTTGCCGGGCCAGGGCTCGTACTACAATCCGGACTTCATCACCCCGGAGGGGACCCATCGTGAGCACGGCTACGTGACGAATCTCATTACGGACAAGGGGATCGACTACCTGGAGCATCGCGACCGGTCGAAACCCTTCTGCCTGTTGTTGCACCACAAGGCGGTACACCGGATCTGGATGTCGGACACCTGCGACCTCGGTGCGTTCGAGGATCGGACCTTCCCGCTGCCGGAGACCTTTTGGGACGACTATGCGGGTCGTCCGGCGGCAGCCGACCAGGAGATGAGCATCGCCCGGGACATGGACCTGGCTTACGACCTGAAGATGCTGGACAGCACGATCGATACGCGGCTCAAGGGGGCGTACGTGCACGGCGAGCTGGCACGGATGACCCCGCAGCAGCGGGCGCAGTGGGACAGCCTCTACCAGCCGCTGATCGACCGTTTCGTGGCCTCCGGGCTGTCGGGCCGGGAGCTCACCGAGTGGAAGTACCAGCGGTATATGCGCGATTACCTGAAGAGCGTCAAGTCGCTGGACGACAATATCGGCCGGCTGATGGAGTATCTCGAACGCGAGGGGCTGCTGGAAAATACGCTGGTGGTCTACGCTTCGGACCAAGGGTTCTACATGGGCGAACACGGTTGGTTCGACAAGCGGTTCATGTACGAAGAGTCGCTCCGGACGCCGCTTCTGATGCGGTTGCCGGACTGCTGGACCGGCGCAAAACGAGGAGGGGAGATCGAACAGATGGTCCAAAACATCGACTATGCGCCAACGTTTCTCACGCTGGCCGGGGTGCCGGTGCCGGAGGATATGCAGGGTGTTTCGCTGGTGCCGCTGCTCCGCGGCGAACGGACCAAAGAGGGATGGCGCGATGCGATCTATTACCACTACTTCGAGTTCCCGGGCGAGCATCGGGTGCGGAAACACTACGGCGTGCGGACGGATCGGTATAAGTTGATCCATTTCTACGGCCACGATATCGACACGTGGGAGCTGTACGATCTGAAGACGGATCCGGCGGAGATGCACAACCGGTACGACGATCCGAAGCTGGCCAAGGTTCGGGCCCGGATGCACGAGCGGTTGGAGGAGTTGCGGGAGCAGTACGACGACCGGACGGAGTAGGGGTTCTCGGAATCGTCCGAAGAAAGAGGAGCGGGGCGGTATTTTCTCCGATGGGAGAAAATACCGCCCCGCTCTCATGGATAAACGCACCGCCGCCCGAGGCTACTGCAGCCCGAGTTCCCAGCACCCCACATCGAGCCATTTGTCGAACTTGTAGCCCACCTCGGTGAAGTGCGCCACCTTTCGGAACCCGAAGTTTTCGTGCAGTGCCACACTTTGCGTGTTCGGCAAGGTGATGGTAGCCACCGCCACGTGGAACCCCTCCTGCCTCAACCGGTCGATCAACTCTTGGTAAAGTTGGTGGCCGATTCCTTTTCCGGCCCAGTCGCGGTGCAGATAGACGCTCATCTCCACGGTCCGTTCGTAGGCCGCCCGATCGTGCCAGGTCGTGGCATAGCAATACCCCAGCACCCGGCCGTCCTGCTCGTAGACCAAGTAGGGAAACCGCCCTGCAATCGTCTCGATGCGCCGCTGCATGGCTTCGACTCCCATCGGCTCGGTCTCGAAAGTGACGACCGTCTCGGTGATGTAATAGTTGTAGATCTCGCAAATGGTTCCGGCATCTTTCTGCGGATTGACGCGACGTATCATAGGGCTATGAACAGAGGCTATGTGTTTTGTTAGTATGGGGTGTAGAGTACGGCCAGTATCCGTACCGGTTTCGAGGTTTCGTTGACCACCCTGTGGGGCACCGACGCGCTGTAGTAGATGCTGTCCCCCGGCTGCAGCCGATGCGTTTCGGATCCGTAGTAGAGCGTCGCCTGACCCGAGAGGATGTAGAGAAACTCTTCGCCCGGGTGTTCCGACTGTCGGCCTCGGGCGATCGCCGATCGTTCGTCACCCGGCGCGATCTCGACCACCAGGGGCTCCATATGCCGATCGGCCTTCCCCTGGGCCAGGGCATAGAATCGCAAGTTCCCGTTTCGCTCCGTGTCATTGCCGGCGAAGACCGGATTTTCGGCCAGCTCTGCGGCCCGCATCACCACCGGTGTCCGATCCTCCTCCTTGCCGCCGAAGAAGGTCCCGAGTTTCGCCCCCAACGCCCGCGAGAGCCGCAACAACACCCGAAACGACGGTGTCGTTCGATTCGTCTCGATGCAGTGGAGCTGTTCGGTCGTGATATTCGCGCGCGCGGCCAGCTCCTCCGGCGAGATGCCGTTCTCTTCGCGCAGCTGGCGGATAGCCTGTCCGATAATTGCCAACATAGACTTCAAACTGGATTAGAGGTATTTTTCGATGCCTTCTTTACAACGGACTTGTCCGTTTTCGCTCATCTGGCGAATAATCTCCTTATGTTGCGCCAAGGCGTCTCGCGCGGCCTGAGGATGATAAAGGTGATATTCCACACCGCCCATCTTCAACATTTTCTTTCGTACTCCGAATCTTAATAGACGGTACCCGATTTCCAGATCTTCGGCCCCCCAATTGGTCAGCTCTTCATTGTATCCGTTGACAGCCTGAAGGTCCGTTTTCCAGAACGCCATGTTGCAACCTCTCAAAGGTTTGATTTTTCCCTTGGCGTATCGCTTGGCCAGATATCCTCTTCCGATTCGGCTTCTCAGGCCGTTCGGCCAACACCCGATCCGACACCGCCACAGCCGGGGAGGTGTCGCCTCCGTACTCTCTTCCAGGTGCCGGGTCTGTTCTTCGGAGAGCAGGATGCGGCTGCCGCATACGAACCATCCCGGTTCGGCCAGCTCGAGGTGATCGGCCATGAAATGGCGCTCGAGCACAATATCTCCATCGATTTGAATGATGTATTCACCGGTGGATTGTGCAATGGCTTTATTCCTAATTTCGCTTAGCCGGAATCCGGTGTCCGGATGCCAGACATGTCGGATCGGCACCGGAGCAAGCAGCGGTCGCATCCGGTCGATCAGCTGCCGGGTTTCGTCCGTCGATCCGTCGTCGGCAATGACGATCTCATCCGGTCGCACGGTCTGTCGAGCCACACTCAGCAGGAGAGCCCGCAAGGCTTTCGGACGGTTGTAGGTGGTCGCTAAGAGCGTCGTAGTGGGAAAAGATGGCATGATATCGGACGGCAAGAGATGAGTTTTGTCTAAGAGATATGAAAATAGCCGAGTCGTTTTCTCATTTTGTATTTCCGGAATAGGTTCAGCGGTTTCCGAGGGAGTTTCCCTTTCCAGTTTGTCAAAAACCATTCCACGGCCTCCACGACCCGCTCGGCCGACCGACCGTCGCGGTGCGGATCCATCGTCTGGCAGTAGAGGTCGATGGCCTCCATCAGCGCCGGCGGTCTGCTCAAGGCCGTTTCGATGGCTTGCTCCAGTTTTTCGGCCCGGTCGATGTCGATCAGGTGTGGCCCCGGGGCCGTGTTCCGGAATGTGACGACCGGTTTGTCGAGCATCATGAATTCGACGATGATCGACGAGCTGTCGCAGACCATCGCATCGGCCTGCTGGAGCAGAGCCATATTGTCGTCGTTGTTGGCAAAGCGGACGTTGGGGTAGCGTTCGGCCAACGCCGAATAGCGGGCCACGATCGCCGGATCGCTTTTGGGATGAAGCGTCAGCAGCCAATCCCACTCGCGCCGGGTAATGAGTTGTTCGATCGTGTCGAACAGGTGCGGCGCGGAGGTGATCCACCGGGTGAAAGTAGAGCAGTAGAGGATCGTAGGACGTTTGTTCTGAGGCAGCGCGACCGGTCCGTGCCGGAAAAAGTTATCCAGCTTGGGCCATCCCGTCTCCACGACTTTGAAGTAGCGATGCTGGCGGGCGAGTTCCTCGAACCGGCCGGTGCTGCTGGGTCCTTGGGTGCAGTAAAGGTCGAAGAACCCCTTGAGCGCGAAATGGTCGCCTCGTCCGGGACGTTTGTCGATGTTGTAGCCATGGAACACCTGCACTTTGATGCCCGGGAAAAAATCGTACACCGAGTTGGCGACCGTGAACACAGCCACCGGATCGTAGGCTCGGACTTCGGCAACGGTCGTCAACCGGCGTTCGTCCTCCCTGAGGTATTCGTCGCAGGGTCCGTCCACGAACCAGGCGGTTTCTCCTCCGCGCGCCCGGATGACCTGCTGGATGGGCCGAAGAATCGGATAGGCGTAGGTCAGCGAGGCTATGAAGAGGTATTTTCGAGGGGTTGACATACTCTCTGGTGGATTGATTTCTGAATTGCAACAAAGATAAAGAGTCTGCCGATAAATATCGACAGACTCTTCGAAAAAGAGAGCCGCGCCCGTTGGACTATTTCGTCTCCACGACCCGCAGCCGGTCGCCGGCCGCCTCTTTGACGATCCGTTTCCACTCGTCGTCGTAGCCCGGGAAGTCCGGCATGGCCGGAATGCCGCGCCCCTGTCCGTTATCGGTGAAGACTCCTTCCGCATCCTCCTTCTTCACATTCCCGTCGATGTATTTCACCAACAGATACCGATCCAAAGCCACCCACGTGCCGAAGAGCCGTTGTGCCGTGTTGACCGAATAGTCGGTCAGGAAATCGACGGCCAGTTTCGGATCCTGCCGGTAGAGCATCTCCGCCGCGCCGTCCACGGCCGGTTGTTCGGCGAAACAGCGGTTTTCGAACCGGTCCATCGCCCGTTTCACGTCCGGATGGATGATGTTGTACCGCCCGTAGGCAAAGTTGGTCACGCGGTTCACCACCCAGAACATGGAGGTCTCCGAGTAAGTGGTCATATTCCCGTTCCCCACCGCATAGGCGTTCGGAATCCGGTCGATACCGCAGTAAAACGGCGTCAGCGGCGAGCTGTCCGCATCGTCGACCCCGAACCAGAGCACCCCGCCGATCGGATCGGGCAGCCACCCGCGACACTCACCCACATACCACCATCCGGTCTGTTGCGTGGCGATGGCCCGTTCGTTGAAAAACTCCTCGTCGCCCACCTTGAAGGTCATCGGCCGCCAGCGGTAAGGCAGTTTGAACGGCCCCGCCCCCGGATCGCACGTCATGTCGAGCTCCGTCCCCTCGTAGTGGTTGCGCATGAACTCCGCCACCTCCTTGACCGTCAGTTTCCGATCCGGTTTCACCCACAGCGGCAGGCGGTTTTTCGGATTCCGTCCCGTCACGTGGTCCAGGTACTTGTCCATCCCGCCGGTCACCTGCCGGAAGACGCTCCACACCCGTCCTTCGCACCCCCGCATCCCGCTGTAGTCGAACGGGTTGTAGATCGCCGCGAAGTCGAAGTCCTTATCCTTCCCCGTGTACAGCCCCGCTTCGCGTGCAAACGAGATCACGTCCGGCGAGTAGATGCAGTTTTCCGGATCATTGAGCGGAAAAGTCGTGATGCGTGCCTGGTTGGCGTGTGCCGAGATCATGCCGTCCGGAATCCGCCGGGCCACCCACACAGCCCCCTTGTTCACGTTCTTGCCGTCGACGATCTTGGTCCCCTTGCCGATAATCTCCAATACCCACACCTCGTTCGGATCGGCCACCGAGATCGACTCGCCCGACGAAGCATACCCGTACTCCGCCACTAATTTCGTCATGAACTCGACCGCCTCACGCGCCGTCCGACACCGCTGCAAGGCGATGTACATCAACGACCCGTAGTCGATAATCCCCGTCGTATCCACCAGTTGGTGCAGCCCGCCCCACGTACTTTCACCGATCAACAACTGGTGCTCGTTCATGTTCCCCACCACCGAATAGGTATGTTCGGCCTGCGGAATCTCGCCCATGAATCGGCCGGTGTCCCACTCGTAGACCTTCATCATCGTCCCGGCCGGATAGTCCGCCGCCGGCCGATAGTAGAGTTCGCCGTACAACGTATGCGAATCGGCCGAGTAGCTAATCATCGTCGAACCCGTCTTCGACGCCCCCCGCGTCACCAGAATGTTGGTACAGGCCTCTGCGTTCTCCGGTCCGAAAGCCGTCGTCGCGACGGTTCCGGCCAGCAAGGCCGCGAAAAGTTTTGTTTTCTTCATCTGAGTGCTGTAAATTTGTTTTGGCTCGGGCGGTTCCCTGATGCGCGCCGCGCCGATAAGGACAAATATAAGGTAAAAAATCGAAACGACGATGGGAACGATTGCAGATAACCTGGCCCGGATCCGGGCGACGCTGCCTGCGGGGGTGGAGTTGGTGGCAGTGTCGAAATTCCACCCGGCGGAGGCCCTTCGGGAGGCTTACGATGCGGGGCAGCGCCTCTTCGGGGAGAGCCGGCCGCAGGAGATGGCGGCCAAGCGGGCCGAGTTGCCGGAGGATATCGAGTGGCACATGGTCGGCCACTTGCAGACCAATAAAGTGAAGACGATTATTCCGTTCGTGTCGCTGATTCATTCGGTGGACTCGCCCCGGTTGGCCGAGGCGATCGACCGCGAAGCCGCCCGGGCGGAGAGGGCGTCGGTGGATGTGCTGTTCGAGGTGCACGTGGCGCAGGAGGAGAGCAAATTCGGGTGGTCGGGCGACGAATTGGAACGTTTTTTGCGGGAAAGGAGATTGGAGGCGTTGCCCCACCTGCGGGTGCGAGGACTCATGGGGATGGCCTCGCTGACCGACGACCGGGCGCAGATCGAACGGGAGTTCGAGACTTTGCGCCGGACGTTCGACAGCTTTCGGGAGCGTTACCTGCCGCAGATCGACACCCTCTCGATGGGGATGTCGGGCGACTACCCGGCGGCGGTGGCTCACGGGGCGACGATGGTGCGGGTCGGGAGCCTGATTTTCGGCCAACGGAATTACTAACCTTACAGATATAACCGTAAAATTATGAAATTGAAAACCAGATATTTGGGGCTGGACTTGTGCAGCCCGACGATTGTGAGCAGTTCGGGGTTGACCTCCACGCTCCAGCGGATCAAGGATGCCGAGGCGGCGGGGGCTGGAGCGGTGGTGTTGAAGTCGATCTTCGAGGAGCAGATCCTGAACGAGGCGGCGCTGGTAGACAGCTACAGCGACTATCCGGAGGCGTCGGACTACGTGCAGAGCTATGTGAAGGAGAATAGCCTGGGGCTTTACCTGAAACTCATCGAAGACGTCAAGCAGCAGTGCGGTATTCCGGTCATAGCGAGCATCAACTGCCGTCAGGCGGGCGACTGGGTCGACTATGCGCGGGTGATCGAGACGGCCGGGGCCGATGCGCTGGAGCTCAACATCTTCCTTCTGCCGACCGACAAAGAGACTTCGGCGGAGGAGATCGAGCGCAACTACCTGGAGATCATTACCCGGGTGCGGAATGCGATCCGCATTCCGTTGTCGGTGAAGCTCGGAGCCGGATTCACCAATCCGCTGGCCATCGTCCGCGAACTCTACTACCGCAATGTCCAGGGGGTGGTGCTTTTCAACCGCTTCTATCCCACGGACATCGACATCGAACGGATGACGGTCCGGGCCGGAAATATTTTCAGCAGCCGGGCCGAGCTCTCGAACGTTCTACGGTGGACGGGACTCGTGAACGGATCGCTGCCGCTGATCGACGTAGCCGTTTCCACCGGGGTTCACACAGGAGCCGATGCCGTGAAGGCGCTCCTGGCCGGAGCTTCGGCGGTCGAGGTGGCGAGCGTCCTTTACGAACGGGGGATGGGGGCGATCGGCGAGATGAACGACTTCATACGCGATTGGATGGAGCGGCACGATTTCCGCACCCTCAAGGAGTTCCGCGGGCGGCTGAATGCCAAGAACATCCGGAACCCGATGCTCTACGAGCGTACGCAGTTCATGAAATACTACTCCAGCCACGAGCTTTGATCCGGGGGCGGGAGACGACAGGAAGAGAGAAGCACATTTTGTGTGCTTCTCTCTTCCTGTTTTTATCGAAAAAGTATTATCTTTCGTTCGAATATTAACTTAAAAAGTCTTCGCTATGAAAACAAAACCACTGTTTTTGGCTGCGATGTTCGCTTTTTGCGGAATGTTGATGTTCGGTCCGGTTTCGGCCTCCAACGAGCCGTCGGCAAATACTCCGGCAGCGGAACCTTCGCCGGTTTTGAACGAAAAACGTACTGTTGCGATCGGCATGACGGGATTGGAATCGGGCAGTGTGACGGTCTACATTTCGAATAACGGCAAAGGGTATTCGTTTGTCGGTTCGCATTCGGGATTCATCGGCGAATTTACGTTGGAAGGCGATTCGTTCGATATCGAATTGGCTTTTAGCTCTGTTTCGCCGTCTTTTTCGCGCCTTACGACCTCGGCCAATTTCAATGTGACTCGGATATCGGATACCAAATACCACGTAACGGTGTACGATGAATGGTTGGAGTTCGGCGAGATCGGTCTCCATTTCGGTAATTTCTGATGGTTCCTCGTCAGGGTTGATTTTGCGCGGGGCGATCTTTCCAAAGAAGATCGCCCCGCTTTTCGTTGGTTATCCGTAAAAAAATCCCAATATTTGTTCCGAGAAATCCATCAATAGCTCGATTTTCGTATGCAGCAGACAAACGACGTAGTCATCCGCTTCTCAGGCGACTCGGGTGACGGAATGCAGCTGACCGGGACGCTCTTCAGCGACACGTCGGCGCTGGGCGGCAACAGCATCGCGACTTTTCCGGACTATCCGGCCGAGATTCGCGCTCCGCAGGGAACGATGGCCGGTGTGTCGGGATTCCAGGTCCATATCGGCAGCCAAAAGGTGCTTACCTCGGGGGATTACTGCGACCTGCTGGTAGCCATGAACCCGGTGGCCTTGCGGGCCAACCGAAAGTGGCTCAAGAAGGGGGCTACGGTGATCGTCGATGCCGATAGCCTGACCGAAAATGCCGTGCGGCGGGCGGGGTTTGCCACGCTCGATCCGTTCGCCGAACTGGGGATCGAGGACTACAACATCGTACGGGCGCCGATCACTTCGATGACCCGCGAGGCGGTGGCCGAGGCCGGACTCGACCTCAAGGCGGCCAACAAATGCAAGAACATGTTTGCGCTGGGGATCTGTTTTTGCCTCTACGACATGCCGCTGGACCATACGGAGTGTTACCTCCGGCGGAAGTTCGCCCGGAAACCGGCCGTGGCCGAAGCCAACGTGCTGGCCTTGAAGGGGGGGTACAATTACGCTGCGAACACCCATATCTTTGCGACCACGTACCAGGTGCCGGCGGCCGATCTGCCCAAGGGAACCTATCGGACCATTTCGGGGAACGTGGCGGCGGCTTGGGGGCTGATGGCCGCTTCCGAAAAGTCGGGCCGGCCGCTTTTCTGCGGTTCGTATCCGATCACGCCGGCGACGGCCATTCTGGAGGAGTTGGCCAAACGCAAGGACCTCGGTGTGAAGACCTTGCAGGTCGAAGACGAGATTGCCGGGATTTGTACGGCGATCGGGGCTTCGTTTGCGGGGAACATGGCGGTGACGACCACTTCCGGACCGGGGCTGTCGCTCAAGAGCGAGGCACTGGGGCTGGCCGTGATGACCGAGCTGCCGCTGGTGGTGATCGACGTGCAGCGGGGCGGGCCGTCGACCGGTCTGCCGACCAAGACCGAACAGGCCGACCTGTATCAGGCGCTTTGGGGGCGGAACGGCGAGTGTCCGTTGGTGGTGATGGCGGCTTGTACGCCGGCCGACTGCTTCGATGCGGCGTTCCGGGCGGCCAAGATTGCGATGGAGCATATGACGCCGGTTATTCTGCTTTCCGACGGGTATATCGCCAATGGGTCGGAGGCGTGGCGGATTCCGTCGATGAGCCAGTATCCGGAAATCCTGCCGCCGGTGGTGACGGAACGGCCGGAGGGGGGATTTCAGCCTTATCTGCGCGACGAAAAACGGTTGGCCCGGAGTTGGGCTTTGCCGGGATCGCCGGGCTGCGAACACCGCTTGGGGGGACTCGAAAAGCAGGATTGCGTGGGGTGCCTCTCGCACGACCCGCAGAACCACCAACGGATGGTCGAGCTGCGGGCCGAAAAGGTGGCGCGGGTGGCCGATTTTCTGCCGGAACAGGAGGTCTACGGGGATGAGAGTGGTGAGCTGCTGGTGGTCGGGTGGGGCGGCACGTTCGGACAGATTCGGACCGCCGTCGATGCGATGCGCCTGGAGGGATTCCAGGTGTCGCACTGCCATTTCAGTCAGATCAACCCACTGCCGAGAGGGGTAGA
The DNA here is from genome assembly GCA_910577885.1 of uncultured Rikenella sp. Classification (GTDB taxonomy): domain Bacteria; phylum Bacteroidota; class Bacteroidia; order Bacteroidales; family Rikenellaceae; genus Rikenella. The sequence goes on along the minus strand of CAJTNK010000009.1, from coordinate 1,330 downwards.
GGCCATTTTCTCGCGATTCCAGCGGATTGTCGTCTGCGAACTCAACATGGGACAGTTCGCCAACTACCTGCGGATGTCTCTGCCCCGGTTCGACTACCTGCAATACAACAAGGTACAGGGGCTGCCGTTCACGGTGCTGGAACTGACCGACCGTTTCCGGACGCTGCTCGGCGACAAGTAATCACATACCTACTCACTTAAGAAGAGATCGAAAAAAACATGGTACGATATACTCCAAAGGATTTCAAGAGCGATCAGGAGGTCAAATGGTGTCCGGGCTGCGGCAACCATTTCATCCTCAATGCCGTCACCAAAGCCTTGCCGGAGGTGGCCGAGGCGCTCAATTACCAGCATCAACGCTTTACGTTCGTCTCGGGGATCGGTTGTTCGTCGCGTTTCCCGTACTACGTGCACACATACGGGTTCCACGGCATCCACGGCCGGGCGGCGGCCATTGCCACGGGGGTCAAGGTGGCCAATCCGACCTTGTCGGTGTGGGAGGTCACGGGCGACGGCGATGCGCTGGCGATCGGCGGAAACCACTTTATCCATGCCATTCGGCGTAATATCGACATCAACATCATGCTCTTCAACAACCAGATCTACGGGTTGACGAAAGGGCAGTACTCGCCGACTTCGCCGCTGGGCAAGGTTACGAAGACTTCGCCGTACGGGACGGTGGAACACCCGTTCTCGCCGGGCGAGATCGTGCTGGGGGCGCGGGGGACTTTCTTTGCGCGGACGGTGGACGTGGATGTCGAGCTGACCAAAGACTGCCTGGTGGAGGCGGCCAAGAATGACGGGACGTCGGTGGTGGAGATTCTGCAGAACTGCGTGATTTTCAACGACAAGGCGTACGACGCTTTTCTGAACAAGGAGGTGCGGGAGGAGAGTACGATCGTGCTCCGGCACGGCGAACCGATGATCTTCGGCAAGAACCGGGACAAGGGTTTAATCCTGGACGGCTTGAAGCTGAAGGTGGTGAAGATCGGCGAAAACGGGATCACGCGGGCCGATATCTTGGTCCACAATGCGCATGAGTCGAACCCAGGGATTCACATGATGTTGGTCAATATGAAGGGGCCGGATATGCCGGTGGCGCTCGGGGTGATCCGGGCGGTGAAAGACCATACGTACGACGACCAAGTGCGCGACCAACTGATCTCGGTGCGGATGCGGGCCAAGATCTTCAACATGGACCAGCTCCTCCACAGCGGCGAAACCTGGGAGGTGAAGTAAATTTATTTGTATATCCGTTCTTTGGTGAACGGGCAGGAACTGTTCTTTTTGTGAACAAAAAGAACCAAAAAAACTTTAGCAAAGTGCTTCG
>CAJTNK010000008.1 GCA_910577885.1 uncultured Rikenella sp. | reverse complement strand
GCGGGGTTTGGGGCGGGTTCGGGCGGCGCCGGCGGGCGGGGTGGGTTTTTTGCTTCTGACTGCGGGGGCTGGGCCGGGGCCGGGGGAACTTGCTTGGGCGTGGGCGGAGCCAGGGCGGAGCCGCGTGGGGCGTTTTCCGTGTCAGGGGCGGTGTTGTGGGCGGACGGACCGGAGTCCACGGGGAGTGGCCGTGTCTCCCGGCGGTATAAGAGTGCGGGCTCCGCCAAGAGTGGCCAACTCTTGAGTGTGTGCGAGAAGAGTTTTCTCCGCGATGGGTGAGAGAGTGTTAAACCTTCACTTCCCCCCGAGTATAATTCAACGTATGAGGCAGGAATCCCCTCACGGAGGGCGACCTTCCCAACACCCGCGGATCGTCGGGTGCGTACTGACACCGAACGGCCTGACCATGTCTGTGCTGTTACCCTACGGGGTGGTGCGACAACTGGAGCGCCTGGACGCGGGCCTGCCGCTGGACCTGCCACCGGCCCTGAATCGCACGGCGCTCGCGGCACCCGGCCCAGTCGGTCCTCGGGAATTGAGGTCTTCGAGCGTTTCAGCTTTCGAGCCGGTGTCTTCGACCACGGAGACCCAGCCGATGTGCGACGGCGACGGCCGCGCCGATTCTGACATTCGCACCGATCTGGACTTGAGCGACTGGGCCGAGATGGACGATTCCGATCAGGAGGTCCGTCGGACTTTACAAGCCCTGACCGAGAGCGGTTCGGCCCTGCCGACTTTTTCCCCCGATCTGACTTGTTACGAGAGTCGCTTGTCGCCCCAGCCCGACGATCTCCCTTTTTCCCAGCCGGCGGTTCTCTGCGACCTGTGCGGTCACCGCGATTATACGGGCGACCGCTGTCCGCGCTGTCAACTGGAGTCGATGTGCGACTCTCTGAACGGTGAGTCGAACGCCACGACCCCGGATATGTGGTTTAGTGTGTACTTTGGCGTTGTTTGCGCTCCTTGACTCATCTTCTTTATCTTTTATCAGGGGCGAGTCCGCTGACTTGGTCAGATCTGGATCAGTGGCTGTTTGCTCAGGAGGAGGAAGTGGCGGCCATCTACGACCAGATTGTGTCCGGCCCCCTCACCCCTCCCGAGGCTGAATCAGCCGATTATGAACAGCTTCGCGAGTTCGTGGAGCGCCACTCCTGAAGGACTTGGGACTTTCTGGGTGGGGAGTCGTAAAACTGCCCATGAGTCAATAAAAATTTTCGAGGAACATTTCCTGGTCTCTTGGTCAATTAAGTCGTAAATTCCCCTGAGTCATTGGACTTTTGCCCGGTGTTCGGGGTGGAGCCCCTGGGGAGTTAGGTTAAATACCGGCTCGCGTCCCTCACTCAGGTATTCTGTTCGGGGAAGCACCAGGTGCGCCTTGGGTTCTTTCCCGTTCTTCTCCTGCTCTCGGGCCAAGACTCCTCACAGGTATGGATCTGTTAAAGCATTTGAGCGAATATAAGGTGTTGAGAGATTTAGTGTTGGAGAGTTCTTCGTTCAAGCCGTGGTGGTGGAGACGTAGGGGGTTAGCGAATCTGGTTCGAGAAACGATAGAAAAGTTCAGAACGGAGTACGAAGAAGTGCTCGGTCAGGTCTTTTTTACTCGTTTGAATCATCAAGACTTTTTTCTTTACCACTACGTGATGCGCGAAGAATTAGATCTGAGTACTCCGGGTCATCAGATCTCCGGCATCTCTTTCGTGGTGTATGTGCTCGAGCGTTGGGCGCTGGTGGAGACACGTTTCGGGCGTGATTACTTGGTAGACTCCCTGACGTTTCCCCTGTGGCAGCGGGTCCGCTCGGAGCTGAGATGGCAGAGCCGACAAGTTCTCAAGCCGGTGCGTCGCTTCAGGCGGAGCCAGGCTCTTCCGGCGGAGCAGCGGCAGTCGATGCCGTTTCCCTTTCAGGGAGATCGGCCGACGGAGCCCCTTCTTCCCAGCTTCAGGCTGAGTCGTTCGAGCCCTCCGTCTCCGAACCGTCCGCAGAGTCCGTTGCCAGCCCTGGTGGTGAATCAGTCGAGTCGGGTCCCGCTGCCCTCGAACGCGACCGCAGCGGCTCCGGGGTGCCCTCCGCCACCGACAGTGATGATACCGACCTCGAAAGGTCTCCGGCCGCGGTCGTGTCCCAGTGGCGCGATTTTTACGTCTTCGAGCATCGACCCGAACCCGAGCCAGCGGACGTCCCCGCCCCGGCTGCCGCCGAAGCTGTACCAGCACCAGTACCAGAACCTGATGCTGAGCGAGACCACCTCGGAGATCGCGAGCCTGACGGTGTCGTCCCCGACGCCGCCGCTGCCGCCGATGCCCCCCACGGAGACGCCGGTCGAGAAGGCGAGGAGCGGCAGCAGCGACAGCCTCAGTTCCGAGCGCGAGGGGTCATATCGGAAAGTCCCGGGTACGCCGGCTCGGTGCCGGAGGGCGTTGCAGCTATAGCGGCGATGCAGCCCCGTCACGTGCGTCCGCGCCAACGGCTGCCCCCCATTCCCCGCTGGGCCGATCGTTTGGAGCGGATGACGCTGAACGAGCTGCGCGAGCGGGCCAGTCGCACGTCCCATCTGGTGCACTGTTCCCTGGAGGAGCTGGCGGCTTACCAGGTTCGTCCCGATGAAAACCTGGAAGAGGCGATTCACGCGCACGGTAAGGTGTGCCTGGATCCGCGCTACGACTACGTGGTGAGCCGCCCGCTCCTCCTGCCCCAGTGGTGCTATGTGATAGGAAACGGGGCCCGGATCCGCGTGCGGACCACGGCTCGCTTAGGCGGAGCCATCAAGGCCGGTCACTACCGCGACGCTTTTCCTGAGTACATCATGGTGCAGGGCGTGACGCGCTGCACGTTCGTGGACTGCGTCTTTGTGGATGAGCCCCCGGAAGGCCAGCACCAGCGTCCCATCATCCGCGGGCAGGGCGGCATTTATGTGATCGACTGTTGTTTTTACGACTGCCGTTCTGCCGCTGTTATGGCGGACGTGAAGGGCGAAGTGAAGGGCTGCAATTTCTACAACTGCCACACGGGGGTCCTGTATACGGGCAACCTGCTTTTCGAAGTGGCCGAGTGCGCCTTCGAGCGGTGCGTGATCGGCGTCAAGAGCCCCAACAGCCCGCTCAAGATGACCTACTGCTGCGCCCGTGACTGTGTGTGCCTGGTCCTGATGGGGGGTTCTGGGACTCTGAGGGGGAATGTGTTTATGCACGGTCCCGATCTCCGTGACGGGAGCGTGGTGACCTGCGCCGGCGGCACGATCCAACTCTTGTCCGCCTACCACATCGTGGCGCGGCGTCGCACTTCCTATCCGGTGTTTGTGCGCAACCACTGTAATGAGGGTACGATCTACGTGGGCCACCGCCGCGGCAATCTGTACACGCGGCGTTGCCATTTTGCCGCGACACAGATGCTGCTGGATCTGGGTTGTGCCCAAAAAGTCAACTGCAGCGGCAGTTATGTCAATAGCCTGAGCGTGATGCGCGTGACGGCCCCGACTAACGAGACCTCCGCTCAGCGCGAGTGCCGCTGCGAGTGCGGCAGGACCCACATGTACGTGTACTCGATGGTGGTGGAGGCCCGGGATGCGGTGATCCTACCCAACCCCCGCAGTTACCCCGTAGAGAACCTGGAATTCTGTAGCGACAGTGATGAATAAAGTTTGGCCCGCCGGGCGTTTACCCGACTTTTCTGTGTTTGTTGTGTTCTGTTTCTGTCTTAGATGGATTTTCCAGCGGTCAACCCTCAGAACGGCTACATCGCCTACCCCTTCCTGACCACTCGCCTGCCCTGGTGGTCCGGGGCCCGACTGGGGCTAGCGGGTACCGACCTGTACGGACGTCCGGTGCCTCCTTCTGAGCGTTTGACCGAGCTCGAGTTGAGCGCCGTGGCGGCCACCGTGCAGTCCCTCGAGAGCCGCGTGTCGGCTCTGGAGGCTCGTCTACTCAGCTTGACTGCCCCTCCCGTGCCACCCCCTCGGGCCGAGCCCGACGGTGTCGAGGTCGACGGTGCCGAAGCCTAAAAGATTGAAAGAAGAAAAAAGACGGAGACGAGAATGGCTGTGAAATAAAGTTTTTTCATCTTTATTGCATCTCGGATATTTCTGGGGTCGGGGGATCGGGAGCGTGTAGGGACGGAGTGGGGGGTAGGGTTCGCCGCTGCCGTTTGAGGCGATAGGATTTTCTCCAACGCTGCCGAGTCTTGAGGACGCGGCTGACGTGCTCGAGGGTCTGGAAGAGGAACGTCTGGTCGTTGAGGTACATGGGCATGAGTCCTTCGCGGGGATGCAGGTACATCCACTGCAGGGCTTCGTGTTCGGGCATGGTGTTGTAGATGATCCAGTCGTACTGGTTGTGGAGGGCGTGGTGGTGGAAGATGTCTTTGAGGAGAAGAGTGATGGGCGGCGGGAGGCTCTTGGTGTAGACGTTGACGAAGCGGTTGAGCTGGGCGGGTTGCATGCGAGGCGAGATGATGTGCAGCTTGGACTGGATTTTGAGGTTGGCGATGTTGCCGCCCTGGTCCCGTCGGGGATTCATGTTATGTAGGACGACGAAAACCGAGTAGCCGGTGCAGCGCGGGTAGCGGTCGTGTAGCTTGGAGGGGAAGGCGTGAAAGAATTTGGCGACCCCCTTGTGGCGGCCGAGGTCTTCCATGCATTCGTCCATAATGATGCAGATAGGCCCCCGGGCAGCGGCTTGGGCAAAAGCGTTTTGGGGATGGGTGACGTCGTAGTTGTGCTCTTGGGTCATCTCTTCGTAAGACATGACCCGCAGGGCGGGCATCAGAGTCCCGGACTGGGGAACGATGGTGCCGTCGGGCCCGGGACGGTAGTTGCCTTCGCAGACCTGGGTCTTCCAGGCCGTCATCTCTTGGGGCGGGACGAGGTCGACGTCGGGGGCGATGAAAAAAACGGTTTCGGGCGGCGGCTGAATCAGGCCGCCGGAGATGATGTTGCGGAGGAGCTGGGATTTGCCGCAGCCGGTGGGCCCGTACACGGTGGCGATGACGGGCTGCATCTGTCCGTTGAGGGAGCGACAGGTGCCGTCGGATAGGAGAGCGGGGGCGACGCCGTTGAGGGAGCGGCGCAGCGAGCGGTTGGCGTCGACGAGGTAGCGGAGGAGGGGGGCGCCGGCCACCGAGAGCATCTCGTCGAGCGAGTCAAAAAAGAGACGGGGTTTGAGTCCCTCCGCATAGGGCATCTGGCTAAGAGCGCGATGGAGGGTTTCGAGTCGCGGCCAGATCTCTTTCAGGTGTCCGAGGGCCACAGGATCGAGGAGCAGGTGGGCGGGATCGGCGGCATCGGCAGCGCCTGATCCGTCGGGGGAACGTTCGCGAGTTCGTTTGGCATGAGCTGGGTTTCGACGATCCTCGGGTTGGGCTGGGAGTTGGAGTAGGGCACCAGCAGATGCGGTTCGTCCGGCGTCAGCGGGGCCAGCGTGCGATCCTTCCATGGCTGCAGGACGCGCGTGAGACGCGTTTCGAGGACGGAGAAGGGGATGGCGTTGGGCTGGAGAGAAGCGAGAGTGCGTTTGAGGGCGACGCGGGAGGTGACGAACCTGGCTTCGGGGTCCTCTTCGAGCTCGTGCCGCTGGTAGCAGGTGGCGAGGAGTTCGTAGTTGAGCTGGGAGGCGGCGTGTCCCTTGGCGCGGAGCTTACCGCGTCCGCGATGGCTGGGGTCGGCGGTGCAGATGACTTCGCGGAGGGCGTAGACTTTGGGCGCGAGAAAGACGGTGCTGGGCGAGTAAGCGTCGGCGCCGCAGACGGAGCAGACGGTTTCGCACTCGACGAGCCAGGTGAGCGCGGGCTTCTCGGGATCGAAGACGAGGCCTCCGAGTCGGTTTTTTTTAATGCGATGGCGTCCCCGGTCTTCCATCCATCGCCGCCCTTCGGCGGTGAGGAAGAGGCTATCGGTGTCGCCGTAGACGGACTTGAGGAGGCGTCTTTCGAGTCTCAGGCCGCGGTCGCTCTCGTAGAGGAAATTTGCCCACTCGGAGACGAAGGCACGGGTCCAGGCCAGGACGAAGGAGGCGAGATGAGTGGGGTAGCGTTTATTTTCTACCAGGTCCGTCTGCTTTTGTACGGTGAGGATGGTGATGTCGTCGGGCTCGGCCTGGAAGAAGCCCATTGGTCGGTATTCCGGCTGCTGGACGGGTGGGTCGTCCTCGCGGGGTATAAAAGGCGGGGGCGGTCGCGGGAGATCTGCATTTTCCGGAGGGAGCGTCCCGTCGTAGCAGTACGAGAGACCGCCGTTCGGCAGACGTACGACGTTCGAGCACTGCACGGGTGAGTAGTAGGTGTGACGGAATTGGGGCAGAATCTCCTCGCTCATGGCATCCGGAACGAGAAAGGTGGCGCCGATGACGGCCACGTCTCCGCGCTCGTCTTCATCGCCGTATTCGCCGTCGAAGTCGGCGGCGAAAAGCGCTCGCCGGTTGTCGAGTTTGGTGGCGAAGGAGCCGTAGAGGGAGTTGCTGAGCAGTTTGGCGATGGAGCGCATCGTTTGGTTTTTTTCGCGGTCGGCCTGCTCCTTGGCCTGGATGTTGAGGGTGACGTAGGAGCGGGCCACGCAGGCCGTTTCGGGAAAAATGGTGGAGCGGGCGTCGTCGAGGACGCGCACCTTCCAACCGCGGTTGTGGAGGGTGACGATGTCGATGGTGGTGGCGACCTCCCCTCGGAGGTCTTCGTTGGTCCAGCAGAGCCGGCCTCCGCGCCGGGAGCTGAAGGGCGGTAAGACGTCGAGCTGTTCGGGGTCGGGGGCGTCGGCGTCGATGGAGAGGATCCCGGGCAGGAGTTCGGGGTCAAAGTAGGAGATAGCCGCGCGGTCCCGTAATCGCCGTCGCCAGCGCTCGATGGCTAACTGGAGCCGGGGTCCGGCCAACGGAAAGCCGACGGGGAAGGGATGAGTGAGGGCGCTGGCGTACATGCCGCAGATGTCGTACACGAAGATGGGTTCTTCGAGGACGCCCAAAAAGGTCGGATAGCAGCGTCCGCCGCGGATGCTGAGTCTGACGTAGTCGTACATCTGGTGCGAGGGGGCCAGGAGGCGGTGGTGGAAGGTGGGCCGACGGATTTGGGTTTCTCGGTACCAGACCTGTCGGAAGATGGCGTGCGAGTTGGAAGAGATGGTGGGCCGCTGGAAGACGTTAAAGTTGCTGCGGACGTCGAGTCCGACGTGTTCGGTGACGAACCGGGAGTACGATTCGGCCAGACGTTGGACGAGTTCGGCCGTGACCTGGACGTCGAGGGCGCAATAGCGGAGGGCCTCGGCCTCGATGTCGTACCGAACCGGTCGGGGCGAGCGGGTCAGAAATTCCTCGCGCGCCTCGCGATGCTCCTGCTCGCTGGACCAGTAGCGCGGGGACGGGAAGCCCCAGTCGTCGCTCTCGTAGGTCCCGAGGCGAAAGTGGTCGTTGACGGCCTCGTAGGGACAGTGTCCCTTGACCACCGAGAGGTTGTAGGCGGCGGCGGCCTGGCGCAGCGAGGTGTGGGTGAGTTGATAGGTGTCACGGACGAGGAAGACGAGTCCCTGGTGTCGGCGGTCGGAGACGCGTTCGATGCCCTGCTCCCACTCTTCAAAGCTGACACGGGGTCGATATTGAGGGTTGGGTAGGCTGTAGCGGATGTCGTTGAAGAGCACTTTTCCCTGTCTCGGCATGAATGTGCGACTGACCCGGAAAGCGGCAGGGACGCTGGCCCGATTATCGATGACCGCGGCGGCCATGACGATCTCGTCGAAGCCGCTGATGTTGTGTCCGACGACGTACACCTCCCAAAAGTGGGGTCGACCTTCGAGCAGGCAGGTGGGCTGCGGGCCCTCTTCGCCCTCCTCGTCCTGGAGCCCGTCGTCATCCAAGCGTCGGCGACGCTTGGCCCGGAGACGCCGTTCATTCAGCTCCCGAAGGTAGCTGTCGACGTTGGTCTGGAGTTCGTCGGCGGTGAACTCGTGTCCTTCATCTTCCATGGCGGCGAGTCGCGGACTCTGTTTCCGAACCCGGTCCCAAAAGCACCAGGCGAGACACTGCTGGACTTGGTTGCGGAACTGGTGGAACTTGTTGCCGATGGCGTGAGGCGTGCGATCCAGACGGTAGTAGGTCAGAGCGTCTTCGGGGTAGCGAGTCCAGTCGCGACCGAGTTCGGGATCGGTGGCGAGTAAGCGGGCGACGGGTTGTAGGAGGGTGTCGTCTCCGTGAAGGTGGAAGACGAGGAGGTAAGGCAGGAGTTCTTTTCCGCGGCCGCCATGCCAGGTGTAGGTCTCGATGTCGTAGGTGATGAAGAGACGCAGGATGCCGGTCGGTGATCCGATGGGTTGGAAACGGACGGGCACCCACCAGTCCTTGCTGGGCTTGATTTGGTGGTAATAGTAGGAGGCGCGGTGGGGGTTGCAGACATGACACTGACGGTAAACGACGCCGCAGTCGTCGCAGCGAAGGAGTTCCACGAAGGGCTTTTGGTGGCGCACGAGATAGAGGCCGTTGACGGAGGTTTTGCCGGAAACCAGCAAAAAGATGAGTTTGGGCCTCGAGGGCAGGCCGGGAGCGGCGCCGGCGCCGGGACACAGGAGCGGATGCGGCGGCGAGATACAGCTGAGATGACTGCGGATGAGGTCCACGGGTCCTCCCCAGGGTTCGAGACCCAAAACCTCGACGAGCTCGTCGAGTGTGAGCGGACGCTGCGACTGTTGGGTCAACAGCTCCTGAAGCCGGAGGTGGTGTTGGTCGGGATCGAGATGCAAGAGTTCCAAGAGTCGGCGGAAGGGTCGGAGTCCCTCGGGGTGGTAGGCGACCCTCAGCGCTCGGTCGGTGGCTCCGTCGGAGCGTCCGGCGAGGTAGCGGGCCGCCCGCCAGCCGAGAACTTGGGGTTTTTGTTTTTTCGCCTTCATCTTCTTCGTCGCCGTGCTGCCCCCGGCGGGGCTCGGGGATCGGGCGGTAACACCAAGGGGTCGTGGAGCCGCGGCAAGGGTTGGCGATCCCGGGTTCGTTGCCGGGCCTCCCGGATGACGCGTCGTTGGATCTCCTGGATGGACGGGTGTCCCGAGATCGCCACGGGTCCCTGCAGACGGATCCTGAAAGAGAGATCGAGTCGGTCAATGTCGGCGTCGTTCAGCGTTACCTGATCGATGAGGTCCTGGACCTCGCCCGAGTTTTCCTGCCAGGCGATGTCTTCGAGGACGTCGATGAGGGCTTCGTCGTCGAGGGCGTCGACTCCGGCGCGCGAGACGAGGGCGCTGAGGTCGCGGGCGAGGCGCTGCATGAGCGCGACGAAGCTGTGTTCGCGCTCGCTCTCGTGCCAGACCCGGGTGAAGGCTGGCCGTCCGTCGGCGGAGAAGGCGCGGATGACCACCTGGGCGCCGACGACGCGGAGGTGCCGGGCGGCGTGGGGCTGACGAACCAGACGGACGTGGAGATAATTGAGAGTGGCGGCGAGATGCTCGCAGACGAAGAAGTAGACGACCCAGCGCCGGAGCGTGGTCTCGTTGACGTCGTCGGCTTCCTGCAGCCGGCGCATGGCTTCGTAAAAATTTCGGGGGAACTCGAAGAAGGTCGGTTCCCAGTTGCCCCGCTCGACGGCCAGTTCGTCCTGCAAGAGTCGGACGGCCTCGGCGACCGCGGCGCGGACCTCGCGGAGCCAAGCGTTCTCCTGTCGGTCTCGGCGTCGGCGGCGCCGGTCGCGTTGGCGAGGGTCGGCGACCCACCAAGCGTCCTCGTCTTCGTCGCCTTCCAACGGCGGCATGTCGGCGTAGATGTCGTCTTCTTCGTCTGGCTCGTCGTCGTCTTCGGAATCTTCCTCCTCCTCTTCGGTCTCCGACTCGCTGATCACCTGGGCGGCGGGCGGCGGACGACGGCGCCGTCGGGTCGGCAGCGGGAGCGAATCGATGAAGCGCTGGACGACCTGTCCCCTCTGTTGGCGCATGGTGGCGGTGACGGCGCGACCGTTGACGCGGGGTCGGAGTTGGACGGCGCCGCCGACCAGCTCGCGACGCCGATTGGGGGGCAGGCGATGTGGCAGGGAGAGGGCGTCGATGACGGTGCGGAGGGTGACGAGTGTTTGTTCTTTTCTCGAGGCAGGCCCATCGTCCGCCATAAAAAGCATTTCTGCCGTTCTCTCGTCCGGTTGACTGGGGACTTCTCCGACCAACCTCTCATCGCCGCGTAGCGGTATCGCAAAAGCTTCGACGAATCGACTGAGCCAGTCTTGACTCGTCCACGGTGAGTGTTGATTCGGGTCGAGGGGCGGGTCTCCACGGTGGGGCAGATAGCGCAGGAACTCGTCTCGGACGGTCGGCGGAGCGGTCGGGGGTTCCGGCCGGCGCCGGCGGCGCTGCTGGTGGAGCAGGAGGAACCGAAAGTAGGCCGAGCGTAGTCTCCGAATGACGCCGAGGACGTCCTGCGGAGGCGCTGGCGAGGGTTCGGCCTCGGGGTCGGCGGGCAGGGCGGCGCTGCGTTCACAGAGTCCCCAGACGGCGGGGCCGCAGTCCTGGAGGTGCCGGAATCGACGATGCAGGAGGGCTTGAAGACTGGGTGTGGAGGCGGCGGATTCAGACTGACCGGCTCCTCGGAGGTCGTCACCGGGGAGCCGCCAGAGTCCGACACCCGCCAGGGGATCGGCGAGTTGTAAGTCGGCCACGATACGGTCGCTGAGCAGGCTCTGTTGGATCTGGGTGAGGGTCTCTTCGAAGTCGTCGATGTCGAGAAAGCGCAGGTAGGCGCCGACGTTGATGTCGTAGGAGCAGGAGGCGAGACACTGCCAGTCTAGAGTACGGGACTGCCGCGCGCGGCGTTCTCGGAATCCGAGCAGGCTGAAGGTGCGACGGTCAAAAGCGTAGTCGTGGCAGACGCGCACGAAATAAGGGTAGCCCACGATGAGCTGCGGGGGCGGCCAGAGATAGCAGGGCCAGCCGCGGACGGTGGGTTGACGCGGGCCCAGGTCTCCGAGCATGAGGGTGGAGTAGTGGTAGACGGAACGGGCATCGCGGCTCATGGCTTGGCGGGTGAGCGAGTTCGGAGCGAAGGCGGTCTCGATGCGGAGGAAATTGCGGACGGGTCGGAAGACGTCGACCGTGTAAATCTGTTGACCGCAGAGTCGAGCGACCTCGAGGTGGTTCTGGAGAAAGGAGGAGGAGGAGGATGCATCCCGTGTTGAAACAGATGTTGCCGGCTACGGCGCCCCAGCAACAGCAACGCGAGCAGAAGCGACACGAGCCCGCGGTCCCCCCACCTCCCGCGAGTCTGGACCGTGACGTGCAGGGGCGTTGGGTCAAACGGTCAGCGCCCGTCGCTCCCGAACCCCGACCGACCTCGACGGCCGCCTCGGGGTCGCACGGTGTGCGCTGGCGCAACGACTACCTGACGGAAGAGCCCCTGCAAGGCGGCGGTGGCGTCGGCGGTGGAGAGACGAGCGCCGGCTACCGCCGCGCGCTGGACTGGGACGAGGGAGAGGGCCTGGCGCGGCCGCTGCCTCCGACGCGAGGCTCCGGCGAGTTGGACCGGGCCGTGGCGCGCCATCCCCGGGTAGCCTTGAAACGCGATACGCAGGTGTCGGACGTGGCGCCCGACAACCTGTTTCGCGAGGACCTGAGCGGGGGCGTGGGGGAGCGGGAAGGTCTGCGCGACCTGCAGTACCGCGCGGGCCACGAAATCTTGGAGAGCGGACTGGACCGCGAACGGGTGCTGAGCGGCTACGACTTCGAGCAACCGGTGTCGGGCGGTCCGGCGGGTCCCAGTCCGGGACACGCTCACGTCCGGGCGGCGGACTTGGCCACGGCCTACCAGCAGACGGTGCGGCAGGAGCGGAGCTTCCAGCAGACGTTTAACCATACGCTGCGGACGCTGCTGGCCCGGGAGGAGACGCGCGTCGGGCTGATGCACCTGTGGGACTTTGCCCAGGCGCTGCGCGACAACCCGCAGAGTCGGGCGCTGACGGCCCAGTTGTTTTTGATCACGCAACACTGCCGCGACGAGGGCGTGTTTCGCGAGGCCTTGCTGGGTCTGGCGGAGCCCGAGAGCCGGTGGCTCTTCGACCTGCTCGACATCCTCCAGAGCATCGTGGTCCAGGAGCAGCGGCTGACGACGGAGGAGCGGGTGGCGGCCATCAACTACGCCGTCCTAACCCTGGGCAAGTTTTACGCGCGTCGGGTGTACCGTACGCGGTTCGTGCCGCTCGACAAGGAGGTGAAGGTGGACACTTTTTACATGCGGATGGTGCTCAAAGCGCTGGTGCTGAGCGAGGAGCTGGGCGCCTACCGCAACGCGCGGCTGGAGCGACAGGTGGGCGGCGGCCGAGACCGTCGCGAGATGACGGACGCGGAGCTGATGCAGCGTCTGCGCGACACCCTACGCGACGAGCGTCGCTGGGGGGCGCTGGGCGGCGGCGGCGCCACCAGCCTGCCGGCGCTGATGCCGGGCGAGGGCGCAGAGGGATGTCGGCCGCCGGCTCCGCGGACCGTGAGTCGCCAGGCGACGGCGGCCGCGATGCACGGGGGCGCGGAGCACCTATACGAGGCCTCGGATCGCCGCCTGGGCGACGTGGACGATGGGGACGGAGAGAGCGGGGAGGACGAGGACGAAGACGAGGCAGAAGAAGCAGGAGCCGAGGACTACTATTATTAAAGTGCCGCGTCGTCCCGCCCGCAGCTTACATCCAGCATGTCCGGCTTTTCCACTAATCCGTCGGTCGCGGCGGCCGAGCAAGCGGCACCGAGCGCGGAGGTGGGCTGGGTCTCCACCTTTAGGGACGTGATGGGTCTCTGGGACCCGACCCGTCGCCGGGCTTTCGCTAACCAGCCCCGCGGAAACCGTTTCGAGACCATCCTGGAGGCGGTGGTGCCTTCGCGTCAGGACCCGACCCACGAAAAAGTCTTGGCGTTGGTGAACGCGCTGGTGGACAACGGGGCGGTGCGCCCCGAGGAGGCCGGTCAGATTTACGACGCGCTGCTGCAGCGCGTGTCCCGTTACAACAGCACCAACGTGCAGATGAATCTGGACCGCATGGTGCGCGACGTGCGCGACGCGGTGGCCGAGCGGACGCGGCAGCAGGCCGGTCCGAGCCTGGCTTCCCTGCAGGCGCTGAACGGGTTTTTGGCGACGCTACCGGCGTCGGTGCCGCGCGGGCAGGCCGACTACGCGGGTTTTGTCAGCGCTCTGCGGCTCCTGGTGAGCGAGGTGCCGCAGGTGGACGTGTATCAGGCCGGTCCGGATTTTTACCTGCAGACGAGCCGCGGCGGGGCGCAGACGGTGAATCTGACGCGCGCCTTCCAGACCCTGGAACCCCTGTGGGGGGTCCACGGGGCGACGAGCGGCCGTTCGAGCGCCGCGTCGCTGCTGACGCCGAACGCGCGTCTGCTGCTACTGCTGACGGCGCCCTTCACCGATAACGTGGGCATTAGTCGCGACACTTACATCGGGCATCTCGTGAGTCTGTATCGGGAGACCCTGAGCCAGACCGTGCCCGACGAGCAGACGTTCCGGGAGATCACGGACGTGAGTCGGAGCGGTCTGCGCGAGACCGACACCGAAAACCTGCGCGGCACGCTGAACTTTTTGGTCAGCGGTCGCCGGCAGACGGCCCCGCAGGCCGTGATGCTGAGCCCCGAGCAGGAGCGTCTGCTACGTTACGTGCAGCAGGCCGTGAGTCTGTATCTGACTCAGCACGGGGCCGACCCGGCCAACGCTCTGGACCAGGTGGCGGCCGACATCGAGCCGAGCGTTTTTCACCGACACCGGGCTTTTCTGAACCGGCTCTTTGATTACCTGCGCCGCGCGGCGGCCTTGAACGCCAACTACTTCCATTCGGTCATCCTGAACGCCCTGTGGCACCCGCCTCCCGGTTTTTTTACGGGCCAGTTTGACATCCCGCCCGCCGAGGGTCCCCTGGACAATTTGGAGTGGGACCAGACCTTCGACCGCTACCGACCCGTCCGCCCGGTGCTGTCGGAGACGGACTGGGATTTCAGCCGTCCGCCGAGCGTGGGGTCGGACCGCCTGGACAGCGTGCTGGACGCCGCTCGCGGTTCCACCAGCTCGCTGGGCAGCCTGATGAGCGCCCTGAACCGCTTTGAGGTGTCGGACAGCGGGAAAAAGTTCGCCGTGGGATTAAGTGACGAGGCGGCCGCGGCGACCGGCCGGGACCAGGCGGAGGCGGAAGCCGCGGCGGAGAGCGACGACGTGTTTGAGGGCTCGGGTTTGGGGAGCAGGCGCCGTCTGCGCGGCGGCGCCGGGAGCAACCCGTTCTCTTACCTGGCGCCGCGCGGGGGCGTTTTTGGGCGCTGACCCGTGTCACCCTCAAAGAAACATCAATAAAGCGAGAACTGACTTACCATGGTGCCGGTCGAGCGTGCTGTCTTCTTTTTATGGACGGTGCAGGGAAAGATGATGCAAGGAGCGCGGAAGATGGTCGGTCACGCGAGGGCGTCGGCTCGCCTGCGGGGAGGAGGTGCGGGAGACGCGTGTCAGATGATGAGCGGGGGCGCTGCGACGGTGTACGTTCCCGATCCGCCCCCCAGCTACGCGGAGGCGGTGGCGGCGACGCAGCCCCCGTTCGTTCCGCCGCGCTACCGGACGCCGACCGAAGGAAGGAATAGCATCGTGTACAGCCAGCTGCCGCCCCTCTACGACACGACCCGGCTCTATCTGGTGGATAACAAGTCGGCGGACATCGAGTCTCTGAACTACCAGAGCGACCACAGCGATTTCGTGACGAGCGTGGTACAGAACGGCGACTTTACGCCCCAGGAGGCCGCCACCCAAACCATCAACTTGGACGATCGGTCGCGCTGGGGCGGAGAGCTGAAAACCGTCCTGCACACGTGTTTGCCCAACATCAACGGCTATCTGTACAGCTCGTCGTTCAGCGCCAAGCTGATGAGCAAGTACGACGAAGCCACTCAGGAAGCCGAGTACACCTGGTACCGGCTCACGATCCCCGAGGGCAACTACCCCCTGCACACGGTGATCGACCTGATGAACGAGGCGATCGTCCAAAATTATCTGAGCGTGGGGCGGCAGAACGGCGTCAAAGAGGATCAGATCGGCGTCAAGATCGACACGCGCAACTTCCGTCTGGGTTACGATCCCGAGACGGGTCTGATTACGCCCGGCACCTACACTTACGAGGCCATGCACCCGGACGTGCTGCTGCTGCCCGGGTGCGCCATCTCCTTTACCGAGAGTCGGCTGAGCAATCTGCTGGGCTGGCGCAAACGCCTGCCCTTCCAGCCGGGTTTCGTGATCGAGTACGACGATCTGGTCGGGGGTAACGTACCGGCGCTGCTGGACGTACCCAAGTTTCAGGCCAATCCGTCTCAGGTGGTGCCGGTCGAGAAGGATAGCGAGAATCGTAGCTACCACGTCGGCGAGGACAAGAGCGCAAAGGCGACGGACACGGCCTACCGCAGTCTCTTTCTGGCGTACAACTACGGTCCGGGCTCGGACTCGCCGGGGGATTTTAACCCGGCGGAACAGGGCGCGGCTCTGGGTCAGACGCCCACGACGCGTCAGAAGTATCTGCTGACGAGTTCGGACGTCACGTGCGGGGCGGAGCAACTGTACTGGAGCTTGCCCGACCTGGCGGAGGCGCCGGTCACGTTTCGCGAGAGCGCGCAGTCGCTGTCGCAGCTGCCCGTGGTGGCCACGGAGCTGCTGCCGCTGCAGGCCCGTCTGGCCTTTAACGCGCAGCCGGCTTACAGCCAGGCGGTGAACGAGAGCATGAGCACCACCAAGATCTTTAACCGGTTCCCCGAAAACCAGATTTTGATGCGCCCGCCGGCTCCGTCGATCGTCCAGGTCGCGGAGAACGTGCCGTCCGTGACCTCGCACGGCGTCCTGCCGCTAAAAAACTCTCTGAGCGGGGTGCAGCGGGTGGTGGTGACGGACGCGCGTCGCCGCACCGTCCCCTACGTCGTCAAGAGTCTAGGAGTGGTGGCGCCCCAAGTCTTGTCGAGTAAAACGTTTTAAAAAATCCTCATCTTTTTCTGCTCTCGTCTCTGTCGCGCGTCTCGTGGCCGCCCTCCCTCCTCCAGCGTCCCATGTCCATTCTGATCAGCCCGAGCAACAACACCGGCTGGGGCCTGGGTGTGAGCAAAATGTACGGAGGCGCCCTGACCCGCCAGGGGCCCTACACCGTGGCCGTGCGCAGCTACTACCGACGACCCTGGGGATCCGTCCGCTCGAGCACGTCCTCCGAGATCGACGACACCATCCGCTCGGTGGTGCGCTCCGCTCGCCGCTACCGGCGCTCTCGCGCTCGCCGGGCCGCCGCCGTCGCCGCGGTCGATACGGTGGGAAGCGCCATCGAGTCCGTGGTGCGCGGCGCTCGGCGCTACGCCCGACGACGACGGGCCGCGGCCCGCAGCGCCGTGGACGCCACGATCAACTCCGTGGTCCGGTCGGCCCGCCGTTACAGCCGGGCTACCCGAGCTCTGCGGGCCGCCAGACGCGTGGCTCGCTCCGCCGCCCGGCGGGCGCGAACGGCCCGCTGGCGCCGCATCCATCGCAGTGTGCGAGTTCGTCGGGCTCGTCGTTAAGTCTTTGCTCGTCGTCGTCGTCGTCCTCCACCTCCTCTTCATCGCCATAATCGTATTGACGCGCCTGTATCGTTATCTATTTTCTCGTCGTGGACTCAGCGCCCGCCGCGATGAAGCGTTCGGCCTCCCGTGCTTCGCTCGCTTCGGCGGCCAGTCTGCTTTCCCGCCGCCGCGCACCCCCCGGCCTCTTGGCCCCGCCGCAACCCCTGGCTCTCACAGGTCCCGCACGCCCGGCGGCCATCGCCTACCCCACGGAAAACGGCGATCCTCCCCTGGTCCCCGTCTCGAGCCCGGCGGCCGTGTCGCTGCCGGCTCCGCCGCCCCGCCTGCCCCTGCCGACGGCACCCAGCGTGGCGGCCCTGGCCGTCCCCGCTTCGGTGCGCCGCGAGGTGGTTCCGGCCCTGGTGACCAGCCAGGCGCTCGACGACGGCTCGCGGTGGGTCGGGTCGCAGGCCGCGGGCAAACGCAAACGCGCCTGGCAGGACATGGCCAACGACTTGGTGGAAGCTGTGGCCGAAGCGACGGGCCGACCGTACGTGGAGTTTCCCGGCGAGCAGGAGGGACCCAACAAGCGGCGTCGCCTCTTGCTGGACACGGGCAATCCCACCCCGTCGCACGTGCCGGTGACCGAGCAGGTGGTTTTTAGCGACCTTCCCGAACGCCGGCGCCTGCGAGGCAAGCGACGGGCGAGCGAGTTGGAGCCCACCGTGCAGGTGATGGTGGCTAAAAAGCAGCGGACGGACGAGCCCGGGAGCGCCCCCATGGTCATCGAGACCCCGGCCGGCCCGGTGCAGGCCCGCGTCAAGCGACGTCGGACCCGGCGCGCCGGTCCCGTGGACGTGGAGATGATCGACGTGCAGGTGCCACTGAGCTCGCGACCCCGGCGCGTTCGCCGGAGCCTGGGACTCGGTCGGCGACGACGACGCCGCGTCTCTCGGCGTAGCAGCGTCACCGGTCGCCGCCGGAGGCGAACCGGTCGTCGACGCGTCAGCGCTTACCCGACCGGCGTGCGCTTTCATCCCAGCTTGCGGCAGGCGGCGGCGTGGGGAGCGGCGACAGCGGCGACGCGAGTGCGCTACCCCGTCGTGCGTTACCATCCGAGCATCGCGGCCAGTCTGTAACGGTTTGTGTGTTGCGAATAAAGGGCCCATCCGGCGAAAATTTCTCGATGGCCTCCAGTCTCGTCTATCGTATTCGCGTCCCGGTGACCCGAAGTCGCCGCCTGCGCCGTCGTTTGGGCGGCGGGGGCTGCAGCAGCGGAAGAAGGACTCGGCGGCGGTCGTACCGGCGGCGTCGCGGACTGCGCGGCGGCTTCATTCCCGCGGTGTTGGCGCCGATCATCGCCGCGGCGGTGGGGGCCGTGCCGGCCATCGCCTCGGTCGCCTTGCAGGCCAAAGCCCTGAATCAGCGTTGATGAGGAGGACCGCCACCGATGCTCGCTCACCACCGATGTCTTCCCCTCCTCCCCCCGGCAGCGCTAGTCGGCTCCTCCGCCACCACCACCACCACCAACCACCGCTACCTCCTTCGAGATCATGGACTTGGATTTTTCTTCCCTGGCGCCTCGGCGCGGAACGCAACCTCTGCTGGGTACCACTTTTGGCACGAGCGACCTGAGCGGCGGCGCGATAAACTGGTCCGGCCTGTGGTCGGGCATTAAGAGCTTCGGATCTAACATTAAGCATTGGGGCAATAAGGCGTGGAACAGCAGTACGGGCCAGGCCCTGAGACAGAAGCTGAAGGACACGGACCTGCAGGGCAAAGTGGTGGACGGGATCGCCACGGGTATCCACGGTGCCCTGGACGTGGCTCGCCAGGAGCTCGACCGTCGTCTGGAGCAGCAGCTGGGCCCGCGTCCGACGCCTCAGCCGGAACCATCGGCGCCGCCCGAGGAGGACATCCAGGACAAACCCACGCCGCTGCCGGCCTTTAAGGGGCCCGTAAAGCGGCCCGTGGCCTCCGAGCTGCCTCCCGACTACGAGACGACGCTGGTGCAGACGTTGGAAGAGCCTCCCTCCTACGAGCAGGCGGTCGGCTCGGCTCCCGTACCGCCTCCCCGTAAGCGTCCGACCACGCGCCCCATCGCGCCGATGGTGACCGAAGTGGTCACTCCTCCGACTCAGATCGCTACCACGCTGGAGCTACCCCGTCCCTCGCGTCCGACGGTGGTCACGCCGGCTCCGGCGGTGGTCGTGTCGCGCCCCCGGTACCCGGGCGCCGGTGACTGGCAGAGCAAGTTGGCGAACGTGGTGGGCGCCGGCCTGCGGTGTTCGCGCCGCCGCCGCTGTTTCTGACCGTCGGCGGGTTCGTTCGTTCGTTCTTGGTTTTTGGTGGGACTGACTGACTACCTGCTGCTGCTGTAGACCGTACCGATCGAAATACACGCTCGACCGTGCCGTACCAACCAACCGTTTCGTGTGTCGTCGTTTGTTCGTTTTAGCCTTCGCCATGGCGGCCCCCGCGATGCAACCGCAATGGTCGTACATGCACATCGCCGGCCAGGATGCGACCGAGTACCTGAGTCCCGGCCTGGTGCAGTTCGCCCAGGCGACCGATTCGTACTTTAGCCTGGGTAACAAGTTCCGTAACCCCACGGTGGCGCCGACGCACGACGTGACGACCGAGCGGTCTCAGCGTCTGCAGCTGCGCTTCGTGCCCGTGGACCGGGAGGACAACGTGTATTCGCACCGCGTGCGTTTCCAGCTGGCCGTCGGTGACAACCGGGTTCTCGACATGGCCAGCTGCTACTTTGACATCCGCGGCACCCTGGATCGCGGCCCCACGTTCAAACCCTACTGCAGCACGGCGTACAACTGTCTGGCGCCCCGCGGCGCCCCCAACCCCACGGTCGCTAACCTCAAAGCGACTGGGCAGAATGTCGCCCAAGCTAGTGCTATCGGTATCGCCACCATCGACGGCGGCACCATTGACCAGAACGGTATGCACAAAGTGGGCGACGCTAACGCCTATGTTGATACCGATGACATCTTGCCCACTAAGGGCAACGGTGACTGGTACGTCAACTTCTTAGACGAGAATACGGCCACCAACAACAAGGGCGGCCGCGCTCTGGATTTAACCTTTGCCGGCGGCCCACAGACGGCCACCACCAATTACGGGTCTTACGCCTTTCCCACTTCCAACAACGGCACCCAAACCATTCCAGACACCGCCATCAACAAAGAATTTTTCAGTAACGCCAATAACCAGGCTCCGCACACCATGCTCTACTCTGAGCAGGTGAACGTGATCTCTCCCGACACTCACATCACCTTCAGTTACGGCGGTGGCGACGACTGGTCAGTTCTGACCCAGTGGTCACAGCCCAACCGACCCAACTACATCGGTTTCCGTGACAATTTTATCGGGCTGTGTTATTACAACAGCAACGGCAACCAGGGAGTGTTGGCCGGGCAGTCCAGTCAGTTGAACGCCGTGGTCGATCTGCAGGATAGGAATACCGAGCTCAGTTATCAGTACTTGCTGGAGGTGCTACAGGACAGGTCCAGGTACTTTTCCATGTGGAATCAGGCCATCGATAGCTACGACCCCGACGTCCGCATCATCGAGAACAACGGCTGCGAGGACGACCTCGTCTCGTACGCTTTCGACCCCAGCGGTGTCGAGCTGACTAAAAAGGTCAAAGTCAATTACGTCAACAACAACTGGCAAGACGTGGCGAACCAGTCGCCTAACATGTATGTGGACCGAGGCGAGCCCCGGGCGATGGAGATCAACATCCAGGCCAACCTCTGGCGGGGCTTCCTCTTCTCCAACGTCGGCCAGTACCTGCCCGACCGACTCAAGGTCGGGCCCTTCGTCGGCAACGTCGACCCCGACACGGCCAACAAGCGCACCTACGATTACATGAACGCCCGGCTGGTGCCCAGCGGACTCATCGACGCCTACATCAATATGGGCGCGCGCTGGAGCGTCGACTCCATGGATAACGAAAACCCCTTCAACCACCACCGGAACGCCGGGCTCCGGTACCGCTCCCAGCTGCTGGGCAACGGCCGCTACGTCGACTTCCACATCCAAGTGCCGATGAAGTTCTTCGCCATCAAGAACCTCATGCTGCTGCCCGGCACCTACACCTACGAGTGGGCTTTCAGGAAGGACGTCAACATGATCCTCCAGAGCACCCTGGGCAACGATCTGCGCGTCGACGGCGCCTCCATCAACTACACCCAGATCAACCTCTTTGCCTCCTTCTTCCCTCTGGCCCACAACACCGCCTCCACCCTGGAAGCCATGCTGAGAAACGAGACCAACGACCAGGTCTTCGCCGACTACCTCAGCAGTGCCAACATGCTCTACCCCATCCCCGCCGGGGCCACCAACGTGCCCATCAGCATTCCGTCCCGCAACTGGGCCGCCTTCCGAGGCTGGTCCTTTACCCGAGTCAAGGCCCTGGAAACGCCCTCTCTGGGTTCCGTCTACGATCCCTACTTTATGTACTCGGGCACCATACCCTACCTCGACGGCACCTTCTATCTCAACCACACTTTCCGTCGAGTGGCCATCCAGTTCGATTCCAGCGTCAGCTGGCCGGGCATGGATCGTCTGCTGGTGCCTAACGAGTTCGAGATCAAGCGGGCCCTGGACGGCGAAGGCTACACCACCTGTCAGTGTAACATCACCAAGGACTGGTTCCTGGTCCAGATGCTGGCCAACTACAACATCGGCTACCAGGGGTACTGGATTCCCGATGGGCCTCGGGACCGCACCTACAGCTTCTTCCGAAACTTCCAACCCATGACTCGGCAGATGCCCGACGTCACCAAGCCCAACTACTACCCCGTGCCCGTCACCAAACAGTGGAACAACTCGGGCTGGGCCGCGTTCCCCATCGCCACCTGGCAGCGGATCGGCTTCCCCTACCCGGCCAACTGGCCTTATCCCCTCATCGGCTCCCAGGCCTTCCCCAGCGTGACGCAGAAAAAGTTCTTGTGCGACCGCACCATGTGGAAGATCCCCTTCAGCAGTAACTTCATGAACATGGGTGCCCTGACGGATCTGGGCCAGGGACTGCTTTATGCCAACTCGGCCCACTCGCTGGACATGGTCTTTGAGGTGGACGCCATGGACGAGCCCACCCTGCTCTACCTGCTCTTCGAAGTGTTTGACATGGCTCGCATCCACCAGCCTCACCGGGGAGTCATCGAGGCCGTGTACCTGCGTACACCCTTCTCCGCCGGCAACGCTACCACCTAAGCGGGACCCAACATGACCGGAGACGGGGCGCCCGCCGGCAGCACCGAGAGCGAGATCCGTCGCATCGTCGCCGACCTCGGAGCCGGAGCGCACTTTCTCGGCACCTTCGACAAGAGGTTCCCGGGCTTCGTCCGCTCCGAGGCCCCGGCCACGGCCATCGTCAATACGGCCGGTCGCGAGACCGGCGGCGTCCACTGGTTGGCGTTCGGCTGGAATCCTCGTACGCGCACCGTGACCATGTTCGAGCCCTATGGCTTCGCGGACGACCGTCTGAAACAGATCTATCACTTCGAGTACGAGGGCTTGCTGCGCCGCAGCGCCCTCGGCCAAAACGACGGCTCGCGCTGCGTTGAACTCGTCAAGAGCACCGACTCGGTCCAGGGACCTCGCAGCGCCGCCTGCGGGCTCTTCTGCTGCCTCTTCGTGGCGGCCTTCGAGGCCAACCCGCTGAACGCACTCGGCGACGCCAACCCCGTCATGGGACCCGTGCAAGGAGTGCCGAACGCGCGGTTGCGCTCGCCCGACGCCCAACCCATCCTGCGGACCAACCAAGAGTACCTGTACCGCTACCTCCAGCAGCACTCCAGCTACTTTAGGCAGAACGAGGGCCGCATCAGGGCCGCCACCGCCTTCGACAGGATGCCCCCACCCCCCTGAAACAAAGAGACATCGAAAAAGGGCGGTGGGTAATAAATCTCGCTTTATTGAAACGGTATCTGCGGACTCAGGCCGTCATTTCAAAGGGACTCGCGTTCTCTTCGGGGTGGGAGTCGGACACCTGCTGCGGGAGCAGGGCCGGCTGATAACGGAGACTCTGGTGCCAACGCAGCTCGGGTAGCCGCAGCGGAGGCAGAGGCTCTTCGGTCAACAGGTCGCGCCACAGATTCTTCGCCAGCTGGGCGGCATTCAGCAGATCGGGGGCGCTCAGCTTCCAGTCGCAGCTGGGCGTCTCGCACTGCCCGGCTCCTCCGGAACGAGCTCCCCCACGGAAGGAGGGGTTGCAGCACTGGAAGACCAGCAGGCAGGGGAAGTGGACGCTGGCGCGCAGGCGGTCGTCGTCCAGAGATTCGGCGTCGAGCTGGCTGGCGCTGGTCAATTGGAAGGCGGTGGGACGGCAGGTCTGCCGTCCCAGCTGCACGGTCGGTTTCGGCGAGCTGGCCGCGCTCCAGTTGCAGCGGCAACGGAGCACGACGGCCAGGTGTTTCCCAGCCGTCTCGGCTTCCATCTGGGGAAAGCAGGCTTTTTGGAAAGCCGCGTACTGGGCCAGAGCGGTACGCATTTTGACCGAATCGCTAAAAAAGAGCCCGCAGCTCTCCGAAGAGTGCTGCCCGCTCGGCATGCGGGCATCCTTGGCGCAGATCAGAGCGTCGTCATACACGAGACGGACGACGCTGCGTCCGTACTCGTTCTGCACGACCTTGGCCTGCTCGGCCTGCTCGGACAAGGCGCGTTTGCCGGCCTCGCTGGTCACGCTCATCTCGACGATGTGCTCGCGGGCGACCATGGAGTCACCGTGGTAGCAACGGAGCGCCACGGACCCGTTGACTTGGTCGTCGGCGCTAAAGTCGACGGGCTGTCGCCAGACGGCGCAGCCCGTGACGTCGCGGCCGAGCTCGTCGGTGGCCTGCAAGATGAGCTGCAGGAGGAAACGCGCCATCTGCTCGGCGAAGGACGTGCGGCTGCTGAAATTCAGCTGGGGGTTCTGGCGGCGGGTATTCATCCAGGCCTGGCAGGCGCCCCGGAGCGCCGCCAGGGTCTCGGCGTCGGGTAACAAGGTAACGCGGCTCGGGTCGCATTTCAGAGGCTGGAAAATCTTCTCGATCAGATCACGGCCCCGCTGCCAACGCTGTTCGACGGTGGGAGCGGAAGCGGTGGCGGCGCCGGCACCCCCCACGCGACGGGGTTTCTTGGGGGGTAGGGGTGGGGGAACATCGGGGGCAGAGGCGGGAGGAGGGGTCAGGTTTTCGATATCGTCGTCGGGCTCAACCGCCGGAGCGGCGGCGACAGCCGGACGGCGGACTGCCGCCGGCTTTTTCGCGGCAGTGGAGGAGGAGACGGTAGCGGGTGTTTGACGCTTCATGCTGGTACCTCGGCAACAAGGGGCGACGACTAGACGGTGCTCCTCTGTTTTCCTGCTGCAGAGACAAAGAAACGCGTCCGGTCATGTCGACTGTGGATAACACCCACGAGGTTCCAGAGGTTCCCGAGATCCTGGAGGAGCGGGTGGAGGAGATGGAAAAGCAGGCGGAGGAGCAGGAGCAGGAGCGGGAGGTCAAGGCGGAGGAGAAGGAGGAGAAGCAGGAGGATCAGCCTCAGGAAAAGCCGGAGGAGCCGGAGGAGCCGGAGGAGTCAGCGCCAGACGCGTATTTGCCCGAAGGCGACGCGCTGCATCGCCACCTGCGCCGGCAGACCGAGCTGGTCCGACAGGCGCTGGGGCTCGGCCAGGCCGACGACGACGAGCGCGAACGGCGGGCCTTCGACTACCGGCTCCTGGCGCAGGCTTTCGAAAGCAACATTTTTGGGCCCGCGGCCGACGCGCGCCGGCTCAAAAAGCAAGACAACGGCTGCCTCCCTCACGATCCCAAGCTCAACTTCTACCCCTGCTTCATGGTGCCCGAGGCCCTCGCCGCCTACCACATCTTTTTCCAGAACCAGCTCATCCCGCTCAGCTGCCGCGCCAACCGACCCAATGCCGACGAACGGCTGTGGCTCCGCGACGGCGACGGCTTACCTGGCGAGGTGACGCTCGAAGAGGTCCCGCGGATCTTCGACGGTCTGGGAGACGAGGTCCAACCGCTCGAGGTTAAGAGCCTGAGCATGGGGGAAGAGGCGGAGTCAGCGGAGGAAGAGGAAGAAACTCGGGGGGCCCTCATTGAATTGCAAGGCGACAACCCGCGACTGGCCGTCGTCAAGCGCCAACTAGTGGTCACCCACGCCGCCTACCCGGCCCTCTTCCTCCCACCCAAAGTCATGGAGACGGTCATGGAAGAGTTGATTATGAGCAAGGCCAAACCCCTCGATGAGTCGACTCCCACCCCGGAGGAGGACCGCAGCGGCTGCGAGCCCGTCGTGGACGACGACCAGCTCACGCGCTGGCTCGGCCTCGCCAAAGAGCAGCCCGAGGTCCGCGAAGAGAAGCTTCAGGCGCGGCGGCGACTCATGCACTCGGTGGCGCTGGTCAGCGCCACCACCGCCTCGCTCCGTCGTTTTTTCGGCCGCCGCGAGGTCATCAAACGCCTGGGGGAGAGCATCCACTACCTCTTTAGACAAGGTTATGTCAGGCAGGCCTGCGACGTCTCCGGGGTCGATCTGACCAACATCGTCACCTATATGGGACTCATGCACGAGAACCGGGTCGGGCAGAGCGTGCTGCATCAGACCCTGCGCGGCGAGGCGCGACGAGACTACGTCCGCGACACCATTTACTTGCTGCTGGTCTACACCTGGCAGACCGCCATGGGGGCCTGGCAGCAGTGTCTGGACGAGGCCAACCTCGGCGAACTGGCCAAAATTCTGAGACGGCGCCGACGCGACCTGTGGACGGGCTTCGACGAGCGCACCGTCGCCCAAGAGCTCAGCGAGATCATCTTTCCGCCGCGCCTGGTGGAGGCGCTCGGCGCCGGACTCCCCGACCTCCTGAACCAGAGCCTGCTGCACAACTTCCGCAGCTTCATCCTCGAACGCTCCGGCGTCCTGCCCGCCGCCGCCAATCTCTACCCCTCCGACCTCGTTCCCGTCGACTACCGCGAGAGCCCACCAACCCTGTGGTGCCACGTCTATCTCCTCCGCCTGGCCAACTACCTCATGTACCACAACGACGTCGCGGTCGACAGTAGCGGACCGGGACAGTTACTGGCCTGTCACTGTCGCTGCAATCTCTGCTCGCCCCACCGCTCGCTCGCCCTCAACACGCCGCTGCTCAACGAGGTCCAGTGCATCGGGACCTTCGAGCTCCAGGGCGCACCCGGCGAAAACGGCCAGCCCACTGGGCCCGGCTTGAAACTCACGCCGGCTCTGTGGACCAACGCCTACCTCCGCAAGTTCGAGGAGGCCGATTACGAGCACGACCGCATCGCCTTCTTTGAAGAGCGACCGCCGGCGCGTCAAGCTCCCCGGGCCGAGCTCACAGCCTGCGTCATCACCGCCCCGGCCATTGTCGCCCAGTTGCAAGCCATCTCGCAGGCCCGCCGCGAATTCTTGTTGAAAAAGGGCAGCGGGGTGTATCTTGACCCGAAGACGGGCGAAGAGCTGGGTCGCGGCACCACCGTCGCCCCCTCGCTAGCTCGCCGTTCCCTTTCCTCCTCGCAGCCGCAGGACGATGTCGACGAGACGTCCTTCTGGTCCGGCACGCCGCGGGGGCCGCCGAGCAGCCGTCGCGACGTACTCGCCGCCGGAATCGGAAGCGGAGGAAGTAGATCCCTCCGATCTCAGCAGCAGCCCCAGCGAGGACGAGGACGATCTCGAAGGACAGACTCTGTCCGACGACAGCGAAGTCAGCGAAGCCAGCTGGACCGATCCGGAGGAGGAGGACCAGGAGGAGCAGGAGCAGGCGTCGGCGACACCGGCTCCGCCGCCACCGGCACCGGTCGCGGCGGCTGCTGCTGCTCCGGCGGCACCTGCTAAGCCCCCAGCGGCTCTCCCAGCCCGGCGGTGGGACAGCGCCCGAACCCCGTCAAACGGTGAGCAGTCGGGTCGACGACGTGGCAACTTAGCGCCCACCGAACCACCGGCCGCCAAGCGGTCGTGGCGGCGGTACCGCTACCAGATCGTCGAAGCCCTCTTTACCTTTAACGGGGACCGAGCCGCGGCCAAGCGGTACTTACTTTTCAACCGGGGGGTACTGGTACCGGCCGCCGTGCTCAAGTACTACTATCATCGCCACTACAGGAAGCCGCTCTGGCCCACCGAGCTCCAAGGGGAGGCTGAGTGTCGCTCTCCCTCGTCCAGCTACTAGCTCTACCCGCCGCCGCCGCCAGACCCTTTCCGCCCGCACCACCTCCGCCGCCGAACCGGGACAGCTCAGCGAGCTCAGGGAACACATCTTCCCCACCATCTACGCCGCCTTTCAACAGTGCCGCGGGGGACACGGGGGATTGTGTTCCGACACCGTCAAGGTCCGGAACCGCACGTTGCGCTCGCTTACCCGCAGCTGCCTGTACCACCGCAAGATCGAGCAACTCGAACGCACGAGGAAAGACGCCGAAGAGTTGCTACAGCGGCTCTGCGCTCGGCGACAAGCTTATAGACTCGACCCCGACGTCACGCCCCTCTGAGTCACCCGTGCCCGCGGCGCCCTTCGACCGGGCGAGGCGGGGAGGGGCGTGAGTCATCTCGCCCACGCACGCGCTCGCCTCGTGAGTCAACCGCTTCCGCTTCCGCCAGATGTTCTACAACGATTACGGATCGGGAAGCAAGGTGGTGCCCAGCCCCTACGTCTGGACGCCGCAGCCCCAGCGGGGCACCGCCGCCGGAGCTTCCCAGGACTACAGCACCAAGATGAACTGGCTCAGCGCCGGGCCCGCCATGGTGCAGCGGGTCAACGGCCTGCGCGAAGCTAGAAACGCCATCCTCATGCAACAAGCTCTGCGCGACGAGACCGCCCGCCCGGTCCTCAACCCCCCCGTGTGGCCCGCCTCCGCCATCTGGAAATCCCCCGACCCACCCATCAGCGTGACTTTACCCCGTGACGAAGCCCTCGAGGAGGAAATGACCGATCGGGGTGCCCAGTTGGCAGGTGGACTCTGGCCTCGTCGATACCGCCGCGCCCGGGATGTGGGCGGAGCCGGACTCTGGCCCGCTGACCGCGCCCCCTATCCCCGGCGTATATCTGGAGGCGCTCTCAGCCTCAACGACAACACACTGCCTCGGCAGTTCAACTGCTCCTCTTCTCCCGTGCCTTTCGGCAACTGGACGGCTCTGCGCTCTGACGGCACTTTTCAGCTCGGAGGTACGGGAGCTCCCCGTCACCCTCCGACCTACTTTGAGAACCTCACGCTCAGCTCTCGACCCTCGCAACCGCGATCCGGAGGCATCGGACTCGATCAGTTCGTGAGCGAGTTCGTCCCCTCGGTCTACCTCAATCCCTTCTCGGGCGGTCCCGGTACCTTTCCCGATCAGTTTCAGCCCAACTACGACATCGTCTCCGAGTCGATAGCCGGCTATGATTGATCCGGAAATGGATAGCGGGTCCGATTCCGAATGGGAGGCGAGGTACCCCGGGCTGCCGATCCCCGTCTCCTCGCTCCGCCGCCACGTCCTCCGCTGCCGCCAACCCACCTGCTTCGCCGCCCAGCTGGGCTCCGGCGATCGCCACAGCCTCCGGTTGTCGGCCGACTCGGGACGCGGCACGGTGGCGACGGCGGCGGAAGGCGGAGGCGGCGTCCGGGGACCGCACTGGTTGCAGCTCTCGATGCCGCGAACTCGCTCGGTGGTCTACCACCCCGAGGAAGAGGCACACGAGGGGCATCTCGCCGACCGCGAGAGCGTGCTGGTCACTCACGCTTCCTTACGTCTCGTCTGCAGTTGTCCCCGACCCGCCTGCTGTCTGCCCTCTCTGCTGAACCGTCTCTGTGAGATCTTCAACCGCTGTCATTTCGATCACGGTGTGAGCTACCATCGGGGACATCTGTCGACCGAACGTCTCACCAGGTATCTAGACGAACCCGACATGCCATCCGCCAGAGCTCGGCTGGTCGCGAGCGGTATCAAGGCGCTCGGGCTGGTCCTGGCCATGCTCATCTCGGGACTCGTGGGCTACCTCGCCGGCTCCTGTCCGCCCTCCCCTCCCGCTAACATCTCCCTGATCGCGGGTGGCGGGGGTCCCGAAGGCGTTCACACTCTGCCGCTCTCTTTCACCCTCGACACCGGCTCACTTTCCGGGCTCGAGGTCGTTCTGCTCTGCGCTGTCCTCGCCCTCACCGTCGGCGCTCTCGCTTGTCTCTTTCGGTCCCCGGTCTCGAGGTGGCTAGAAAACTGGCTCCTCGTCTCCGGCGACGTCAACCCTCCGCTCCTCGCTCGAGGGCGCAGGGAAAACCCGGAGGACGACGTCGTCGTCGGTGACGACGAACCCCCGGCCGACGCGGTTCATGTTCTCCGGCCCCCTTCCCCGCTCCACTGGCGGCTCAACTAAGCTTTTCCACGCCGCTCTCTTTTTCTTTCTTTTGTAGAACGTGAAAAAGAGAACGCCATGGCTCTCTCTCTTCGCTCCCCTCCCTGCACTCTAGCTATTCTCTTTTCGCTCCTCTCCCTCTGTCTCCCGGGCCGGCTGGCGCTCACACCCACCGTCGACTTGGGCGCCGAGGACGTCAACCTCACCACCGTCACCGTCCCCACGACCACCACCACCACTACCCGCCCCATCGTCATCAAGGCGCAGAAGACCCTACCACCCAAGCATGTGTGGGCCCATGATCCTTTCACCCTCGAGCTCAAAGAGATCCCTCGACGAGACGTGCCGTACGGGACTACTACCTGGTACCGAGAAGTCGAATGGCAGCCGGGCACCTGGACCCCGCTGGGCTCTTCCTCCAAACTCGATAAGACCGAGGACTGTCAGCACACCCCTTATCCAGTGATGCAGATCGAGGGCTGTGGTGCCAACCTGCTCAAATTCGCCGAGGCCGACATATTTTTGCACTACGGACGCTTCCTCGCCACCTACAACAGCAGCCAGTACCTCCTGTCCTTTGAAGTCGAGGTGGTGGTGCATGAACACCGACCCGTGGTCGTTCCCATCTGGTACGGCACCCGCATCGCGGAGCCGTCCTGGAATGATTACGACTACCCGACCTTCCTGCGCTTCCAATGCCACTCTCTGGGTCTCCGGCCCCACAGCCTCCCGCTCTTCTCCGAGATCCAAAACCCCCACGAGGGCGACATTGTGGGCTACGGTGCCAACCGGACCCTCCTCTCGGGCGCTGGCATGATCCACGTCGGCTCGGCTTACGCCGACCCCACCACTCCTACCCACTTTACCGTCCGCTGCTGCGTCCGCGGCTCTGTCGTTGGACTCTCTGATGATCGCTGCGGAGACTGGGTCTCGGTCCAACTGGGCAGCAACGTCTGGGCCAAACCTAGCTCCTGCCCCCGCTTCCGCGGCACCTACTCGCTGACCCGAGACCGCAGTCAGCCAGCCGTCTCGCGCTCCCACTGCCGCCATGCCACGGTTCGGCTGCAGAGCGGACGCATGAAGAACCCCGTGTGCGAGGGTCA
Organism: uncultured Rikenella sp.; assembly: GCA_910577885.1. GTDB lineage: Bacteria > Bacteroidota > Bacteroidia > Bacteroidales > Rikenellaceae > Rikenella. The sequence goes on along the minus strand of CAJTNK010000008.1, from coordinate 8,330 downwards.
GACCGTCATCTACCGGCCCGTCTACACGGCGCTTTCCTGGTACCGACAGAGCCTCCGATCCCAGAACCTCAACAACCTCCTGCCTTTTAAGGGCGACGCCGGCTCCACGGTGGGTCCTCACAACCTCACCATCCAGCACATGAGCCACCACTACGCCGGTTGGTACATGTACCGCACCGATGACATCTACCAGGGTGAGATCTATGCCGACCTGCAAATGCAGCCCCGGCTCCAGGTCTACCTGCAGCTCAAACGTGTCGACCACCACTCGGTGATCGTGCGCTGTGCCAGCAACCTGGATCGCCAGCCTCATCTCGCCATGCGGGTGTGGTGGGACATCAAGGGCGCCGTCGGACAAGTCACCAAGATCGACACCCGCATCCTCCGTCTCGACACCTCCTGTCTTCACAAACATCTCGTGCTGCGCTATCTCTTTCACATTCGCTGCCACGTTTCCACCGAGCTGCAGACCGCCAGTAGCGACTGGTTCGGCGGCAACGGCTTCAAAACCGTCTGGGAGCCGGCCGATGTGGCTGCCGGTGACTGGTGGCGGTACTTTTAGTTGAGCTTTCCCCTTTCCCCACTGTTTTGCAGATCGCACAATAAAGACGAGTCGTAATCAAGATGAAGTGGCTCCTCTGTGTCTGTCTTTCCCTGCTCCTGGTGGCGGGCGGCGCGCGGGCCTTTAACATCGAGGTTTGGGACGGGAACGGCAGTCTACTCACTATGACCCATTTCGATGTGGGCAACGACACCGATTATGATGAAGACTACTCCGGCAGTGGCGATGACGACGAGGAGGGCTCCGCCGGGGACCTGATCTGGGACCTAGAGGAGGACGAGGAGGAGCCCGAGAGCGCTTGGGAGTTTGACGAGGTCGTGAGACGGTTCAACCATCTCGAGCCCATCTACCCCCATTCCCTCGCCATTCCCCTTAACTTCCCCACCCGGGCCGGCAGAGCCGACACCTCTCCCCCTGACCGCATCTACCCCATAGTCGGCTCAGACTTTGTTCTGAGCTTCCCCAACTGCTCCCGCTACCAGACTTCCTATAACCCGATAGCCGAAGACGCCTCCTTCCATCCCCGAAACATCCACTTCATCCCGACCCCACATAATCAGTCCCTCACTCTTAAACTTCAACACATCTCCGAAGATCTTTTCCTCAAAGTGTCCGTGGCCTGCCTGGACATTACCGTCCGCGGTAAAGTCTTCCACCTTAACGACCCCGAGGTCACCTACGTCCTGCTCTTTCGCCCCAACTTTCAAGACCTCCACTGGTTCGTAAAAACCGACGCCGCGCCCGGTTCCGACCAAGAGTTCCACCCTTACATCAACGTGACCTACGAGGCCGACGTCTCTTGGTGGAACGAGCCCGAAACTTTCTGGATGCCCCTCAACCTGCCGCTGAACGGCAGCCTCCCCGACCAACCCATCCCTCTGCGGCTCGGCCAGAGCCTCAACTTCACCCTCCGCCAGTGTCCCGAGCATGTCATGCTCCTGCACCCTTTTAGACCCTACCGCTCCCCCAACGGACGCGTCCAGGTCTTCCCCGTGCCCGGTCGCAACGATAGCTACTACTACGGTTTCTACGATGTCACCGTCGGCTCCTCGGCCATCTACATGTCCATCTGCTGCTCCGCCAGCCCAGAGTGGCACGACCGCTACAGCGTCGTCCGACCCAACTTCCGCAACATGAAGTTCTCGGCCTCCTCCCTGCCCTTTTACGATCTCCCCGTCCAGATCTATCCCGACCTCCGTCTCTGGCGCGAGCCCAACTGGGCTTTTGTGCACGAGACCCGCAACGACCCCGTCTTCCCCGTCGCCGAACACTCCAACTACACCCTCCTCAACGTCTCCGTCCCCGCCGGACTCTCGGGCTACCGCATCACCTTCACCATGGACCAACTCCTCTTCCCCATCAACCTCACCCGCGGTGTTAACCCTCTGCCCGACTACGGTCAAGTCGACCTGGACGTCAACTACGACGGCCACTGGCTCTCGTTCACCCTTCTCAACCTTACCGAGTCCGCCTGGGGATCGTACGACATCTACGTCTTCTACCATAACGGCACCTCCCGTCTGGGCTGGATACACCGCCTCATCTTCCTCCGTCCCCATCTCCGACCCAGCTTCTTCAACCCCGACGTCCGCGCCCCCTACACCCACCGCTTCCAGATGCCCTGGCGTCGTCCGGCTCCGATTACCCCTGCCCCCCTACAACTCGCCCAAGCCCGCGCTGACCCCACTCCTGTCCCAGCTCACGAGCCCGACAACGCCACGATCGGCATCCAGTTCTTTGTGCTGGCTTGTGCCATCGCCGTCCTCTGCCTGAGCGTGCTCGCCGCGGTTCTAATAAAAAACTACGTCAAGCCCCCTATCCAACCCTTTCCCCAAGCCCTCACCGTCGAGGAGAGCCATCTCCTCAGTGAATCCCGTGTGTAAACAATAAAAAATCTTGGCTTTGCATCACACTCACTTTCTGAGCTTTCTTAAGCGCCGTCTCTTCGCGGTCGCCCCGCCCGACCCCAGGTTCTCGATGAACACAGTACGACCGTCCCCCAGAGCAGTATAGCGCAAGTCCTCGTCGCGAGCCCAGCGACGAAACCGGGAAAACCACGCACTCACGCGGCGGACCCGGGTCCGATACGGGCGACTCGAGTTTTCCCACTTGACCTCTACCATCTCGCCCCGCAGTCCAGACGCACGGCGAGGAGCCATGTTAGCCCTCTGTTCTCGTAAACGCCGGCGACGAGAGACCGAGGAAGATGCTCGACGACCGACGTCGCAGTGGGAATGGCGGGTGGTGGAGGCCGACAATTTTGACCCCGTCTATCCGTTCCTGCCCCCTCCCACTCCCGGCTCTGACACCGTCTTGCCCGTACCCGTCCCGCCTTTCTTCAGCGATTGGGACTTCTATCTGTCCAATCTCACCGTGCTCAACATTCGCACCGCCGCTCCCATCATTCATACCCGTAACGGACTCGCCCTCAACCTGGGATCCGGACTGAAAATCGAGAACAATCAACTGGTTGCCGACGGGGGCGGGGGCGGTGGAGGGGGACCGACCTACACGGGCACGGCGCCCATCCAGGTCAACGCTACCACTCACACCATCTCCCTGAATGTGGGCAGTGGCTTGCAAGTTCTCAACGGGGCTCTGCAAACTCGACAGATGACTGTGGCCCCGCCTCTCAACATTGTCGGGGACTTGCTCTATATCGGTCTCGGGTCCGGTTTCAAATATAACACCAGAAGGGGCGTTGACGTCTATTTAGGCACCGGCTTGCGATTTGACAGCGCCGGCGCCATCGAGGTCGTGGGTCAGGACCCGGCCTCGTTGACGGTCCAGTCGCCGCTGAATAAAACGGGAGACGAGCTGAGTCTGGGGTTCGACAACCAATACTTTCAAGTCGGCGACGACAAGTTGCAAATCAAGCTTGCCGCCCCGCTCGCCGCGGACACCACCAGCGGCGTTAAACTGCAGATCGGGCAGAACCTGAATCTCGACAGCCAGGGGGCGCTCCAGGTTCAACTGCCTAGCTTCCAGAACCCGCTTACTCTGAGCGGGACCGGGTCCTCACAAACGGTGGCCTTGCAACTCGCCGAGCCACTCACCACGTCTAGCAACGCCTTGTCATTAAGCTATGAAAGTCCGCTCACGATTACCGACGGAAAGCTCAGCCTCAACGTCGAGGACCCACTATCGCAGGGAACAAACGGTCTCGAATTACGCCTGGGGGCAGGCCTGAAAAAAGACGACACCGGAGCCCTGGCCGTCGACGTTGTGCCGCCACCCGCCGTCTCCATCACGGCCGAGAGCCCGCTCCAGTTGCAAAACAATGTGCTCAGTCTGCGCACCGACCCCGGCTTTCTGGTGGACAACACCACCCACGAACTCAAGCTCAACGTCGGTCAGCCCTTGGAATTTGTGGGGAGCACGGGTCTCCACCTCAACACCGACAGCTCCCTGCAAGTCAACGCCAATGGCAAACTCGCCGTGAACGCCCAGAGCCCCCTCAGCATCACCGACGCTGGTCTGGCTCTTAACCTGGGCGCGGGCTTAAGCGTCGTCGACAACGCCCTGACATCCGCCCAGTCCAACTTTCAAGCGCCCCTGACGGTCACCGACCAGGGCGTGAGTCTCCAAACCGAGACCTATTTTAACAGCAACGCGGGAAAGCTGGGCCTAAATCTGGGTCCCGGTCTCATGAAAAAAACTACGACTGGGGGAGGATCCCAGCTCGCCGTGTCCGCGGGCGGCGGCCTCTCCTTCAACGCCGCCAACTTCTTGCAAGCCAACGTGGCCGCGCCCTTCCACATCCTCGACAATAAGATCGCCCTGCAGTACGAATCCCCCCTCACGGTTATCGACGACCAAAATCTCAGCGTCACCGTGGAAGACCCTCTGGCCCTGGGCAACAACGCCATTATCCTGCGTCTCGGTAGGGGCTTGGCGCTCGATAACAACGGCGCCTTAACCGCCCAAGGCGCCTCTTTTTTTACGGCTGCCCCGCTGAGCTACAACACAGGAAACTCTACGATCTCACTCAACTATAACAGTCCGCAACTCAGGGTAAGCGGCGGTGCCCTGGCACTCACCAGTCCCGTCTTCGTCTACCAGACCCCTTTTAACACCCCCATACGCCTGAGAAACGGCACCTACAACGAGTACGCCGATACCCATATCAAAATGGTCCGGCTCGGTACTAACGTACTTTTTAATATTGATGTGGTCGGAGACACGAACTCTACCGGGACTCAAACCTGGGAGCTCCAGTTTGACGGAACCCTGGGGAGTTGTCTGACGGGTCGGATGCAAGTCATGGGTGGGAACGGGGAAGAACTGAACGTGACGCCCACGTTCATCCTGCCCAGCTCCGCCATCGCCGGCTCCGGGCACGGACAGGGATTTTTACCCATCGTCTGCTCCGAAAACGGAGAGTTCAAACAATCGACCTACTGCTCTTATGCCCTCACCTACAGAGCGGGAAATTTTTACATCACCCTCAAAAGCACCACTAGCAACTGCAAACCCATTTTTCAGCTAAGTTTCATGTACGACTCAAATATCGGAAGGGTGTGAATAAAACAACTTTTTATTGGTACCAAGACATCAGCTCTCTGTTTACTCGTCCTCGTCCGCCCAACTGCTGTCCTCGCTCAGATCGTCGTCCGTGTCGTCCTCCAGGCGGCGGGTCAGGTAAAAATAAGGGTAAAAAGCCAAATTACGGGCCAGCGGCAGACCGTAGCGATGAAAACGCTCGACGCCCCGGTCGTGACGGTACACGTCCAGGCGGCCACCGGGCTGTTCGTAGCGATACCCGCACTCGTGCTGAGGGGCACCGAGGGCTCGGCACATACGCTGCAGGACGCGAGCCAGACGCTCCGCGCAGCTGGTGCGGCTCAGACCGTGCTCCACGCAGAAGCGGCACTTGAGCACCAACACGTGGCCCTGGTCCTCGGTGTCAATAAAAAAGAAAAAAGGCAGACCGAAGCTGGTGGGCTCGCGCTGAGCCAGGCGAGCCAGACGGGTCACGTAGATCACCGTGCGCACCGCCACGTACATAAAGTGACCCTGGGTGACGAACGCCGAACCCAGGTACATCAAATACTCGACCGCCTGGCGAGAATTCACCAGGGACCGGTACAGGGGGTAGCGGGCGTTCCACTCCAGCGAAGCCACGTAACGCTGCAGTTTGCTCCGCATCCAAGACGCGCGCGCCCAGCACTCCAAAGAATAGGGTTTGGAACAATGACAATGTAGCACCAGCGTGGGGTCGGGGTGATAGCCGCGCTGCCGAAAACTCAGGGGAGTGCAGCACACGGGCTCAAAACACGGGGGAGACAAAAAAGAGCGCTCAAAGCAGTCGAGCAAGCTCGACCAGGGTACGGGAATAAACACCAGGGGGCTCAGGTTCACCGATCCCCGGGGGGCAGCAACAAGAAGAGTGCAGTGCAAGGCGGTCCTCCGGCTGGAACACGGGCTGACAAAGGGAAATAAGGTAGCATCCGTCGCCATCTCCGCACCCGTCAGGAGGTCGCTCTCCTCCGACGCCCCCTCGGCTAGAGCTCGCATGCTCTGTGCAACTCCCATAGCGGCTGTGATGGATCAGGCAGTTCTGGCGCTGCAGGAAACATTGCAAGAGTTTAAGTCTCACCATCAGCAGCTGACACCCCCGATGCAGGCGCACGGTGGACACCGCGCGACTCTGCCCTTCCAGCTCCAAAGCCGCCTCCAGGCACTGGCGGTACGGAGCGTATGGCCACAGCAAGTCCCGGCGCTCGGAGGGACCGCTCCACAGCGCCTCCACGGCCGCCCGCAGCCACCGATAGTACTCCGACCGGCGGGCCCACTTGCGCGGCAACGGCGGGGTCGCCAGGCACCACCAGGCCCGGCACGAGGTGGGAAGGTAACGCGTCTCGGCGGGCGCCCAGAAAGAAGACGCGGACTCGGAATTCATCTACAAAACACAGAGAGATTTTATTTCATGGACCGCACCATCACGTCCACCTGACAGCGGAAGAAAACCCGCGCCCGATGCTCCAGCGTCAAGCGCACCATCTCACACACATCCTCAACACGCATTTGGGAAAACATGTGCGAAGCCACCACGATCGTCACCTCCACCTCTTCTCCCACCCGCTCCCACTCGCTATTGAAGAAAATACAATCATAGGGGCAACTGCTACAGTCCACCGAGGCCTGCCACGCCATCGTAGCGGCGTCGTCGCTCAACTGCAACTCGGTCTCGCTCAACAGTTTACGGATCACGTAGCCTCGTCGGGGTGGAAAACGATCGGCACCGGCTCGGGCGCTGAGATTAAATTTTAAAATAAAACACGGGTGCCGCACTTGATCGACGCCACGAGTCGTTTCCAAAGGATCGCCCCCGTTAGCGACGGGGTTCTCATCATCCGACTCCCAATCGCTTCCCGACGAACCCTCAGTCACAGTCACGGCATCATCGTCCTCAGCATCATCAGAAGACGAAGAAGAATCGCCTTCCGCCTCTTCGCTCGAAGGCCACAAGGAGTCGCTCCCCGCTGCGTCGGCCTCGAAAGCCTCGGTCGCCTCCGATGCCTCCGCGGCGGCCGCTTGCTCTTCGGCGTCGCTGGATGGAACGGTGTACGTGGCCGCCGAGTCCGGTCGGGAAACAGCTGACAACGGTGGCGGGGTCTCAGGAACCAAGGGCGAGGGAGGAGGAGCCTGAGAACCGGGACTCGCAGAGCCTCCCGCGTCTGCCTCCTCTTCTTCGGCCGCTTCATCCAAACTGATGACCGGGCCCAAGATGGGCAAGCACGGACGCTCCTCGCTCTCCAGCAGGCACATCACCGCCAGGGGTTGACGGGCGTACACCCGGTTGGGTCTGGTGTAGTCGATGCTCATGTTCAGTAACAAATCAACTTCTCGGCCCCAGACCACGTTGGTGCTCACTTGCACAAAACTCGTCGGGCTCGACGAGACCAGCACGGTAAAGCCATCGCGCACCGAAACTACCAGGTTGGTATGAAAAATGATTCCGAACGGCGTGTGAGTAACACACCGATCGCGGTGCAGATCGATGTCGCGTGCCGCCGACACCAAGACCCGACAATAACCCAAGTGGGTGAGCGTGACAACCTGTTCGCCCTGTTGCCGAATCTCCAGACAATTTGGTTCAGCCATCGCGACGGTGATTCGAATTAATTCGACACTGCAAAGACAGACACAAAAGCCACAGTCAGCCCAAGCACACAGAACACCAGCCGCCTTCCACGGTGTCCCGACGACGTGGCAGTCGAGCACTTACCGCGAGCGAGAGCACGGAAAGCGCAGCGGATAAACGCCGAACGAGCCGCGAGAGAACGGTCGGTGGTGGTGATCTCGAAGGCAGCCGCCTATATACCCCTGGACCCGCCCCGACACTCCCTCCGGGAATCACCACCCACGCGGAATTTGACCGCTGACGCGGCGGGGAATTTGGCCCCTGACTCAGAACGAATTTCGAATTATCACTTCCCGCTTCCGCCTACGCCCACGCCACCGCAGGGATGACCCGAGCAAGATGCAAGCCGTCACCGGTGATCGTGGGGTGGCTCAGGAAGCAAATCTGACCAGGAGGGGCCCGAACGGCTGGCCGGACGGGGTTCGATTCCCGAACCCTGGCTTCTGCGAGCCACGACACGATCGCCATTTTTTGCTTCTAGCAAGAGTCAGCAAGTTCCCCGCCCCGCCCGCCGGCGCCGCCCGAACCCGCCCCAAACCCCGCCCAGCCAGCAAAAAAAACCAGCTCCGCCCCGAATAAATTTTGGTAGCTGATTTTTCTATTTTTAATTAGATGAAGAAG
>CAJTNK010000007.1:1005-40970 GCA_910577885.1 uncultured Rikenella sp. | reverse complement strand
TTAAGGCCGACACGGCCCGGTTCGAGTGTCGAGCGGCACCCCGGGGCCGGTGCCGAACGGCCTTTTCAACCTACCCGGTCGGCTCTTTGCGGGCGAAAAATTGCGCGGTTGAGAAAAAAATATTAAAATTGCAGTCGGAAAAGTCGGTTTCGTCCGGCTCGAGTGACGCGAGTAACGTAAAAAACACACATAAAAACACCAAAAGTTATGTCTAAAATCAAAGTTGGGATCAACGGTTTCGGCCGTATCGGTCGTTTGGTTTTCCGCGCTGCGCTGACCAAAAGCGACATCGAAATTGTAGGGATCAATGACCTGGTACCGGTTGACTACATGGCGTATATGCTGAAATATGACACCATGCACGGGCAGTTCAAAGGGACCATCGATGTGAAAGACGGGAAACTGATCGTGAACGGGAACGCGATTCGCGTGACGGCTGAGAAGGATCCGGCTAACCTGAAATGGGATGAAGTAGGGGCGGAATACGTCGTGGAATCGACCGGTCTGTTCCTGACCAAGGAATTGGCTGAAAAACACATCCAGGCAGGGGCGAAACGCGTCGTGATGTCGGCTCCGTCGAAAGACGATACCCCGATGTTCGTGATGGGCGTTAACAACAAGGAATACAAAGGGCAGACGATCGTGTCGAACGCTTCGTGCACCACGAACTGCTTGGCGCCGATCGCTAAGGTGCTGAACGACAAGTTCGGGATGGTGGACGGTTTGATGACCACCGTTCACTCGACCACGGCTACGCAGAAGACTGTCGACGGGCCGTCGCTGAAAGACTGGCGCGGTGGTCGGGCTGCGGCCGGGAATATTATCCCGTCGTCGACCGGTGCTGCTAAGGCTGTCGGGAAAGTGATTCCGGCGTTGAACGGAAAGTTGACCGGGATGTCGCTGCGCGTGCCGACTTTGGATGTGTCGGTGGTCGACTTGACTTGCAACTTGGCTAAGGACGTTACCTACGACGAAATCTGCAAAGCCATGAAAGAAGCTTCGGAAGGCGAACTCAAAGGGATTCTCGGGTATACCGAAGATGCCGTTGTGTCGAGCGACTTCTTGGGCGATGCTCGGACTTCGATCTTCGATGCGAAGGCGGGGATTCAGCTCACGCCGCGTTTCGTGAAAGTCGTTTCGTGGTACGACAACGAATGGGGCTACTCGAACAAGGTGGTGGAACTCATCCAGCACATGAATACGGTGAAGTAGTAGTTGTTGCTACTTCCTCATTTGAAGCTCGGGCGGCTTGAGAATTTCTCAAGCCGCCCGAGCTCGTTTTATCCGCCCTCTAGGGGGGGCGCCCCTACTCCCGGTAGAGCAGCACCGTCGCATAAACCGCCACCCCCTCTTCCCGACCCGTAAACCCGAGCCGTTCGGTGGTGGTTGCCTTGACCGAAACGTCGTCGATCGTCACTCCCAACAGCGGCGCCAACGTCTCCCGCATCCGGTCGATATAGGGCCGCAATTTCGGCGCCTGCGCCAAAATCGTACAATCCGCATTCCCCAGCCGATAGCCTCTTTCACCGACCAATTCCATACACTTCCGAAGCAAAATCTTGCTGTCTATCCCCTTGAATTCCTGCGCATTGTCCGGAAAATGAAGCCCGATGTCACCCAAACTCAATGCTCCCAGAAGCGCGTCGCACAGGGCATGGACTAAAACATCTCCGTCGGAGTGGGCTACAAAGCCTTTATTATGTTCAATCCGAATGCCGCCCAGCCACATCGGCAACTCCTCTCTCAACGCATGCACGTCATACCCGTTTCCAATTCGTATTTGTCTCATCTTTTTACTATTTTTATTCTTTCATTTCTTTATCAATGTTCTTTGGTTATACGGGATGGAACTGTTCTTTTTGTGAACAAAAAGAACCAAAAAAACTTTCGGGAATGCTGACGCATTCCATGGGCTGCCGTAGTCAAGAGCCTTGGAGCCTTTCTTTTGGGGTGGCCTTTTGTGGGCGCGCCTAAAGTTTTTCGCAGCCTAAGCGCGTCCACAAAAAGTGCCACCCCAACAAACGGTTCAGAGCATTAGCTTGCGGATGCCTAAGGCGTAGCGTATGCTATCTCAAAAGTTTTTGGTGCCGCTTTTTTCAAAAAGCGGCAGTCCCAGCTCGTAGCCAATGAGCAATTCATAGAGAAATGAACGATATAAAAATACAAAATAAAGATGGAACAGATCAAGGAATTAGAGCCACGGTTGGTTTGGGAGTTGTTCGAGCAGATCACCCGGGTGCCGCGGCCGTCGAAGAAGGAGGCTCGTATTCAGGCTTTTATCGAGGAATTTGCTCGGGTGCACGGGTTGGCGTGTCGGCGGGACGAGAAGGGGAATTTGGTGGTGATTCGCGAGGCGTCGACGGGGAGAGAGGGGGAGTCGGGGTTGATTTTGCAGAGCCATATGGATATGGTGTGCGAGAAGGATGCGGAGGTGCGGATCGATTTCGAACGGGATCCGATTCCGGCGTATGTGGATGGGGAGTGGGTTCGGGCGCGTGGGACGACGCTCGGGGCCGATTGCGGGATCGGGATGGCGTTGCAGATGGCCGTGCTGGTGGACAAGGAGTTGAGTACGCCGCGGGTCGAGGCGCTGTTTACGGTCGATGAGGAGCAGGGGTTGACCGGTGCGATGAATCTCGGGGAGGGGATGTTGACCGGTGGGCGGATGATTAACCTCGATTCGGAGGACGAGGGTGAGATTTTTATCGGTTGTGCCGGCGGGATCGACACTCTCGCTACGATGCGTTATAGGGCTGAGAAGGTGGTGCATTCGGATGATTATCAGTATTATACGATTCGGGTTGCGGGGCTGCATGGCGGACACTCGGGGGATGATATCGAGAAGGGGTTTGCCAACTCCAATAAGCTGTTGACCCGGGTTTTGTGGCGTTTGAGCCGGGAGTGCGGTTTGCGGTTGGGGCGGTTCGACGGGGGGAACCTGCGCAATGCTATTCCGCGGGAGGCCGAGGCGTCGGTGGCGATTCCGTCGGTTTCGGCCGAGCGGGCCGGGGAGCTTTTCAGGCGGTTGGCGGAGGAGATTGCGGCGGAGTTCGCGCAGACGGAACCGGGGCTGAGGATCGGCCTCGAACCGGCGTTCGAGCCGCTCAAGGAGTGGTTGCCGGAGGAGGTGCAGGAACGGTTGCTTGGGGTGTTGTATGCTGTCCCTCATGGGGTTATGGCGATGAGTCGGTCGATGCCGGGGCTGGTCGAGACGTCGACCAACCTGGCCTCGGTGAAGATGCCGGAGGGCGAGGGGCGTATTCTTATCACCACGTCGCAGCGCAGTTCGGTGGAGAGTGCCAAGCGGGACATTGCGGACCGGGTGGGGGCGACTTTTGCCTTGGCCGGTGCCGAGGTGTGCCACACGGACGGGTATCCGGGGTGGAGGCCGAATCCCGATTCGCCGTTGGTGCGGCGGGCGGCGGCGGTCTACCGCGAGATGTTCGGCCGCGATCCGAAAATCAAGGCCATTCATGCGGGGTTGGAGTGCGGCCTCTTTCTGAGCCGCTACCCGCATTTGGACATCATCTCGACCGGTCCGACCTTGCGCGGGGTCCACTCGCCGGCCGAGCGGGTCGAGATCGCCAGCGTCGGCCGGGTTTGGGAGTATCTGAAACGGCTGGTCGAAGATCGGGGGTGATCGCGGTGTTCTAAAAGTAGGATTTCGTGTTTCGTAAATAAAATCGAAAAAAGAGGTCGTCCGAAGCGGATTTCGGGGGGTGCATCTTTCGCAGGCCTTGAGGGCGAAACGATTAAATTTCGGAAATATTTTTGCAACCCCGTCCGTCTCCCGCAAATACGACCGATCGCGGCAAAATCCGGCTCTCGGAAACCGAAAATCGTGCGAAAAAGGTTTTTTATATCGGGATACTATTCCTATATTTGCCCGTAGTTAGGGGTGGAGCCTAATGGGAACTCAAGTAAAGCAATATTAACCTTTTTCAACTTAAATGCTTTTATATGAAGAAAATTAGACTGTTAACATTGTTGGTCCTCGGCTTGCTCGTAGGCGGTACCGCCTACGCGCAGAGTCGGGTGAGCGGCGTGGTGAAGTCTGCTGAAGACGGACAACCACTCGCCGGTGTCGTCGTACAGCTCAAAGGGACGAATATCGCCGCTTTGACCCAGGGCGACGGTTCGTACACCATCAACAACGCGTCGGTGGCTAACGGAACGCTCGTGTTCAGCTATGCCGGGATGCGCAAACTCGAAATGCCGGTGGCCGGCAAATCGACCGTCAATGTGACGATGCAGCCCGATGCTTTACAAGCAGAGGCTGTGACTGTTACCGCACTCGGGACTCGGAAACAAAACCGGGCACTGGGGTATGCCACTTCGACGGTGAAGGGCGACGAACTGGCGCGGACCAACACCCTCAGCCCGGCGAATGCCTTGCAGGGGAAAGTAGCCGGTGTGCAGATCTCGACCGGGGGTTCCGGGGGGATCACGACCGCTCCGAGGGTGACCATCCGCGGTAACAAATCGCTGGACAAGAACAACTCGCCGATCTATGTCATCGACGGGATCATCATGGAGTACGAACAGTCGAGCATCTCGGGCGACAACTCGCTGGTCAACAGCGACGCTACGAAGTACGGGAACCAGTTGAAGAACTTGAACCCGGACGACTACGAAAGCATCACGGTGCTGAAAGGGGCTGCGGCGACTTCGCTGTACGGTGCGCGGGGTGCCAACGGTGCCATCGTGATTACCACCAAAGGCGGTAAGGCTCGCAAGGGGATCGGTGTCGAAGTGAACTACACCCATGAATGGGGGAATGTGTACCAGAACGTTTACCCGCTCCAGAACCTGTTCGGGGCCGGCGACCCGTTCAACGAAAACGAAACCGACGACCTGTATCCGGATCCGGGCTACTACGAAGCTTACTCTTGGGGGCCCTCTTTCGCGTCGATGAAAGGACAGAACGTACGCCAGTACTACAAATACTACTCGCCGGACGGGATCGATAACCCGGAAGAAGAGTTCAAGGCCTATCCGGACAACTGGAAATACCTGTACCAGAACAGCAACTACGACAACGTGAGCGTAGCCTTGACCGGCGGGTCGGAAAAAGCGACGTTCCGTCTCTCTTACGGGTATATGAACGGCGACGGGAACATGAAGAAAAACAACTTCAGCCGCCACTCGCTCAACCTGACGGCCAACGGGAAAATCAACGACGTCTTCTCGACCAACCTGACGGTTCAGTACTCGAACTCGAATACCGAAAACGCACGTACGGTCAACAGCAACTGGGCTACGACCGGTATCGGGCCGTTCTGGGGCTTCAACCGGAACACCGACACGCAGTGGTATGTCGATCACTACATCAATCCGGAAACCTACGAAACCTACGGGACCAAGAAGGGCGGTTTGGCTTCTTACGTGAACGGCTGGATCTCGGATCAGTTCCAGAACAACTTCGTTCGTAACGAACAGACCATCATCGCGCAGTTGGGCTTGAACGCTCAGTTCACCGAATGGTTGGATGCCAACGTATCGGTCAGCTACAACCAGTGGGACATCTTCTCCGAAACGAAAAACGCCGGGTACATCGGCCAGGGTGAATACGGTGTCAGCGGTAGCCACCGGGGTTCGTACGACGGGATCGCACAGTTGCACAGCAACAACCGCTTTATCGACGACAACCTGGAACTGGACATCCGGTTGGTCGGCGAAATCTATGGGAATACCCGCTACACCTCTTATTCGAAAAGAACCAACGGCGGTCTGATTACCCCGGGGCTCTTCTCGTTCTCGAACACGAAAAACGCTATCACCATCAACCAGAGTTCGGTCGGCTATACGCCGCGGAACTCGATGACCGTCGGGTTGGCCGGTGTCATCAACCTCTCGTGGAAAGACCAGGTCTACCTCGAAGTCACCGGGCGTAACGACTGGCTGAGCTCGCTGATGTATCCGAGCTGGATCCCGTACGGGGCTGACAACTTCTCGGTATTCTACCCGTCGGTGAACGCATCGTGGGTCTTCTCGGATACGTTCAACATCGATCCGTCGATCCTCTCGTTCGGTAAACTGCGTGCATCGTGGGCTCAGGTAGGTAAAGGGACCGATGCTTACGCTACGGCAAACGGCGGTGGCGGGTACACCGTGTCGTCGCTCTACGGGCCGACGAACAGCAGCATGCTGCAGGCTTCGCCGAACTATTCGACTCTGCCGAACTTCGACCTGAAGCCGGAGTTGCAGACCTCTATCGAATTCGGGGCCGACGTCCGCTTCCTGGACGGTCGCTTGGGGTTGGACGTGGCTTACTACAAAACCAATACCCGTAACCAGATCCTGACCTTGACGGCTGTGAAAGAGTCCGGTGTGACCAAACAGCTCATCAACGCCGGTAACATCCAGAACCAAGGGTGGGAAATCCAGTTGGACGCTACGCCGATCCGGACCCGGACCGTGCAGTGGAACATCGGCGCGAACTGGAGCCGCAACCGCGGTAAAGTCAAAGAACTCGGTAACGGCGACAGAACGCTGCAGCTGGCCAACGGGGGTGGTTGGAACGTCTCCGGGGTTCCGGGGGTGATCGCTTTCGAAGGCGGTGCGTTCGGTGCTGTCGTTGTCGGGAACGGCTACGGGACCGGGACCAACAGCTTGGGCCGCTATGCCGTATGGAACAACGTGGACGACCCGAAGGACTATCGGAACGGCAAACAGATGTACTACATCAACGGCTCGGTAGACAAGCACACGTTCGGCGAATCGAACACCGAATACTCCAACAAATATGCGGCTAACGCATTCACCAACTTGCAGTATATCCCGGTTTTGGGTAACAGCATCTCGGGCTATTTCGGCGAAAAGGCTTCTTACTGGGGCGGCAAGGAACACCTGGCCGAAATCATGGGGAACGTCGAACCGGACTTCGTCTACGGGATCAACACCTCGCTGCAGGTGAACCTGCCGAACAACAGCGGTTCGTTCGACTTCTTCGCTCAGATCGACGGTCGGTCGGGCGGTACGATGGTCTACAGCTTGGGTTACATCGCTTACGGTTCGGGGAACTTGAAAGCCACGCTCTACGGTCGTGACAAGAAACACGGCGGGGTGGAACGCGTGAACTACAAAGGCGAACTCGACTACAACGGGATTATTCCGGATGTTGTCTTCAGCAACCAGGCGGGCAACAACACGAAAGTCATCTCGATGGCTACCGGTGAAGAAGTCGACCTGCACGGGATGACCTTCAAGGAAGCTATCAAAGCGGGCCACATCCAGCCGGCCATGGCCGAAGTTTGGCACATGCGCAACATGTACAGCGCAACGACCAGCGTCTCGTCGCAGTCTTACATGGCGCTGCGCGAGTTGACCCTCGGGTACAACTTCCCGGAAAAATGGATCAAACACGTCGGTCTGCAGTCGGCTCGCCTGTCGTTCTCGGCGCGTAACGTCTGCTACCTCTACAACGGGACCCGGTGGAAAGGGAATCCGGAATCGTTCATCTCGAACAACGCCCTCTCGCCTTACGATATGGGGACTACGCCGTTCGTTCGCAATTTCTCGGTCAATCTGAATTTGAAATTCTAATTTAACCGTAACACAAGCTTAGTATGAAAATAACGAAATATTTGATCGGCGGCTTGGCAGCTCTCGCTCTTGTCGGTTGCAAGGACAAGATGAAGGAGCTGAACACCAACCCCAACACCATCGGCGAAACCGACCCGCGGTACATGTTCCTGAACGCCATGAAGAACTTCGACACTTCGGGCGGGATCACCGAACGCGTGACCAGCGAAGGCCAGATGGCACAGTACTTCGTGTACTACACCACCAGCAACGGAGATGCCAACGGTCCGTACAGCAAAAACGGCAGCTACTCCTCACCGAGCCAAATCGGCAACTACTACAACTGGCTCTATGACGTGGGTTACCAGATGGTCCTCCTGCAGAACTACCTCAAGGACAACCTGACCGAACAAGAGGCTACGCAGTATCAGGATCTGAACGCCATTGCCGGTATCGTGAAGGTTTACGAAGCCTTCCGCGTGTTCCAGAACTACGGCGCGGCCGTTTATAGCCAGGCCTTCAAGGCGGTCACCGAAGGGATCACCAAACCGGCCTACGACATCTTCACGAACGAAGTCTACGAAGCGCTGGACGACGAACTGGCCGGCTACATCGCCGTCCTGGAAGCCGAACCGCACGAACGGACGGTCGACCTGGGCATCTACGACCCGGTGTACGGCTACATCGTGAACGAAGGTGTCGGAGCGCCCAGCACTCGGACCGACTACGATCAGCAACGGACCCTGTGGAAAAAATTCGCCAACTCCTACCGGTTGTACATGGCCTGGATCATGAAACAGGTCGACGGTCCCCGGTTCGACAAAGTGTTGGCCGAAACCCAGGCTTCGGGCTGGTTCGAAACCGAAACCGACGGGGCGTACAGCTACTACAACGGCTACAGCCAGAATGAGGGAGTCTACAACTCGGACTACATCGCTTCTGTCAGCCTCTTCTACTCGGTGTCGGATAACTTCATCTCCTACCTCAAGGAGCTGAACGACCCGCGTCTTCCGCTGCTGGTACGCGCCAACGGCGTGCATCCGGGCAACAAAGACCTTCAGTGGCTCGCTCACTACTTCCCGGACTCGCTGGCCAAGCAAACCAGGGATGGCAAAGAGACCTCCTGGGGTGGTGTGTTCGACTTCCAGAACAACACCAGCTCGGCTTTCCAGGGTCAGTCGCCGAACCCGTACTTCTACGGTACGACACGCGCCAACCACGCCGGTGAATTCTGGGGCCAGCGCTCGGTGACGATCCGTCTCCACCGTTCGCAGGTTACCGGCATCCCGGACAGCGAATGGCCCAAAGGCCAGGCTTGGAAAGTCGCCAACAAAGGCGAAGTCACGGAAGATTTCCCGGCCGAATACGAGATCAAACTGGTAGAGGATCAGACCTCGGTGGCCTATACCATCGAAGTGGCCAGCCGTCCGCAGGGTCGCTACTTCTGCGCCGTGGGTGGGAAGACTTTCGCCGACCCGGGACCGCAGAACAACGGGAACGGATACGACGGCTCGATCGACAACCGGAACGATTACTACTATCGTTTCCCGCTCTACACCTATCCGGAGTTCTGCTACATGATGGCTTACCTGACCTTGGACGGGGTGAGCACCGGCAAGAGCGCTGCCGTATGGTACGAAAGCGGGCTGACCTCGGCCATCAAGGAACTCCAGGCCGATGCGATCCGTTACGGCATCCAGACGGCTACCACGATGGTTCGCACCGGGACCACGGAATCTGGCTCTACGGTGACCACCAACCCGGAAGTGGTCGGCATCAACGACTCCGAACCGTATGCCATTACGGCCGATCAGATTGCCGCCTACGTAGCCGCACAGGCACTGGGGAACGCTGCCGACCAGAAAGAAGCGATCGTGGGTCAGATGTGGATCTATGCTTACAACCAGCCGATCAAGATGTGGGACTGGTGGCGTCTGACGGGCTATCCGAAGATCGTCGATGTGAACTCGCCCGCCGATGCAGCAGCCTTGAAAGGTCCGTACTGGGTGAAACCGTACACCAAGTCGGGCGGCGAACCGCTGGAATTCCCGCGTCGTGGCGCCCTGCCGCAACCGCAGACCATCAACAACGAAAACTTCAACGCGGCTCGCGAAACCCTGAAAACGACCTTCCCGGAATACGGATTCTACGATGCAACCACCGGACGAATCTACTGGGACAAACAAGGTTTGTAATCTGAGCTGAGGGAGAGGAGAACGAGCGAGGGGGCGTGCACTTCTCCTCACTCTCCTTTCCGTTCGGCGACCGCAAATCCCTTCCGTCCCCCCCGCTTTGCAGTGGGAGGGGACGGAAGGGATAACCTACCCCGGTGCTTCTTTCAAGGAGTTAGTAGTCTTTAAATTTTGCCGGGATCGACCTCCGCACCACAGAGAGGGAGAGATGGAAACACCTCTTCACCTCCAGGTGCGGAGGTCTCTGTTTTACGCCCCCAAAAAAGCTTTCGGACCCCGGGGCGGACGACCGAAATCAGTCCCCCTGGAACGGCAACTCGTCCACGATCCACGGAAATTCCCGGAAAAATCGCTAACTTTGTCCCCTGAATTTTTAAAATCTCGAAACAGGACATGTCTTACAATCTTCTGAAAGGGAAAAAAGGGCTCATCTTCGGAGCACTCAATGATAAATCGATCGCCTGGCAAGTGGCCGAACGGGCCGTCGAAGAGGGCGCCGAAATCGTGCTGACCAACACCGCCATGGCAGCCCGGATGGGCGGTACGGCGGAATTGGCCGAAAAACTCGGCACCATTTTCGTACCGGCCGATGCGACGGACGTTGCCGACCTCGAGAACCTGGTCGACAAAACCATGGAACACTTCGGCGGTAAGTTCGACTTCATTCTCCACTCGATCGGCATGTCGCCCAACGTCCGCAAAGGACGCACGTACGACGACCTGGACTACGGCTTTTTGCAGAAAACGCTCGACATCTCGGCCATCTCGTTCCACAAAGTGATGCAGGTGGCGCGCAAGAAAGATGCGCTCAACGAATGGGGATCGATCGTGGCGCTCTCGTATATCGCTGCACAGCGCACTTTGTACGGCTACAACGACATGGCCGATGCCAAGGCGTTGCTGGAATCGATCGCCCGGTCGTTCGGTTACATCTACGGGCGCGAAAAGAAAATTCGGGTCAACACCGTTTCGCAGTCGCCGACGCCCACTACGGCCGGGAGCGGCGTCATGGGGCTCGACCACCTGATGGACTTCGCTCAGCGGATGTCGCCGCTCGGGAATGCCACGGCATTGGACTGCGCCAACTACGTGATTACGCTCTTCAGCGACCTGACCAAGAAGGTTACGATGCAGAACCTCTTCCACGACGGCGGGTTCTCGAGCATGGGGATGAGCCGGCGGGCCATGAAGCTCTACAGCCAGAGCTTGGAACAGGAGTTGAAGGAGTACGAAGAGAACAACATGGAATTCCTGGACGTGAAGAAGCAGGGGAAATAAGTTGTTTAGGGAGGATTGGGGCGTCGGACTCTCGTTTTTGCGAGTAGCCCGACGCTCTTGTTTTTGCCCGTAGGGTCCATGCGATGCGCACCGTTGGGTGTTTTTTCGGGGTTTTCTCGCCCGGAGGCCAATAAGACGCCCTTTGGGCTCGCCCCTGCGGCGGACGTGTTCGCGTCACGGCGCGGGCCTTTGTTAGGGTAGACACAGTCCGGTTCGAGTGCCGAGCGGCCCCGTTGGGGCTTTTGCTGGGTTTTATATTGCAAAATATGGCGAGAAACCCCGTGCGCCCCGCCTTAAGTAGCGAAATCGTTCAAACGCAGGGGTACGCGTTTGAACAGGATTTCGCTGGCGCGCGGACAAAGACTGTTTTCTCGCCCGAATGGCCAATGCCGAGTGCCGGAAGGCACCGCCCGTCCGGCGCACCCGTTGGGTGTTTTGCCGGGGTTATCTCAGCCTTAGTTAGCCGCCGCCCGCGCAGGGCAGTCGTAGCTTGTTGCCGAGCCAACACCAGCTTTCGAGTGCCGAGTGGCACCTCGCGCGCCCTATGGGCGCGGTTGCTTTCGAGTTGAAGTTTCTCGGTTGGCGCCAGCGGGCTGTGCCAAGTAAGCTCCAGCTTTCGAGTGCCGCGCGGCACCCCGTCCGCCTAAATAGGAATTTCAATGGTTTTGCGGAAGCAAAATCAAACTGAAATTCCCGCGGACGATCGAAATAGGTCCCGCGCGCAGTCCATGCAGGTTGCTAAGAAAAGGGCCGGACGCTGCTCCGAGGGCAGGATGTAACAGATCCAACAGACAGGGGAACTGCGGCCCTATGGGCCGCTCGGGCCAGCCGCCGCCCCACGGCTGGCTCCGCCCCTCGTCGGGGCTCGTGGCGTTTCCGCCGGGCGTCCGGCCCGCCCCCTATTCCTGGAGGCCCGCAACGCGCCCACGGGGTGTTTTGCTGGCCTACCGGTTGTAACCTGCATTGTCCGCGCGCTGGCGGAAATCGATCAAACAACGTGAGTTGTTTGGTCGATTTCCTACTCCAGCAGTCGCGCGCGGGTCGAGCCATACCGACAAGCAAGAACTGCGCTCAGGCCGCGCGGGCCCCGCTTACGCCGCGGGGGCGGTGCCTCCCGGCACCCGGTATTACCGGTTCTCTGAAAATTTCTCACCCGGCCGGCCCGGTTCGAGTGCCGAGCGGCACCCTTCCGGCACTCGGTATTACCTTTTCTCCGAAAACTTTTCACCCGGCCGGCCCGGTTCGAGTGCCGAGCGGCACTCTGCCGGGCAAAAAAATGCCCCAAAAAAGTTCCGTAAAAACAGCCTGCCTGTAAAGAAGACCGACTACAGAGGCCGTAACACGATCTCTTGTACCGCTCCGTTCGGGACGGTCGATGCCTGGGCAGAGGACGCCGCCGCTGCAGCGGCATCAGCCAAACGCATGTTGAACGAGTACTTGTACCCCCGTTTCAGGACATTCGGCGCGGAACCCTGGTAGTAACGTCCGCCGGCACGGACCGTGAGAACCAATTGACTGTTCTCGTAGGCAAAGAATCGGTATTGATTGTCGGGTGTCGGTTCGACCGCCGGACTGAAAGTCCGCTCGATCGGCGAAGTCTGCGTGTCCGAGGCGGTAGCGAACAGGTAGCCCCAAGTGCTGAACCCGCCGATGTTCACCTGTTCGAGTGTCCGGGAGGCCGTCCACGTCGAGTCGAAGAGCACTTTGAACGTGACCTGGGCCGTGACATGCGACAACCCCACCGCCACCCGGTTCGGACCGAACGTCAGGTCCTGTATCGTCATGCCGCTCAGCGGCGGTTGGATGTTCCCCGCCCCGAAGAGCCGCGAGATCGCCGTGTCCTTGCGGTTGACAAACTCCTGTTCGTTACCCGAGAAGCCCGTCAGTGCGCTCGAACTGTTCGCCACCACGTAGATCCGGACCGAGGGGTAATAATCGCGTAAAAGCAGCTCGGTGGGCAGCACCCGAAAAGCATACGCCTCGCGATAGGTCTGCGGAAGATCCTGCGTGAAGAGCAACCGCCCCTCGGCATCGAACCCCGCCACGAAGAGACTGTCCACCAGCTCCTCCGGCGCCTCGCCGCCGACACCGCCCGTGGGCAGTTCGACATGCGGCAGCGAGAGGGTGATGTCCAACGCCGCCGACGGCTGAACGATCGTCAGCAGCGCGGTGTAATCCCCGTTCGCGTCACTGACCCGGACCGTCGCAACGCGTTCTTCCATCGAGCGGTTGGTCGGGAGGACGAAAGAGAGCGAGTCGAACCGTTCGCCCGACGAGAGCCGCGGAGCCCCCAGCCAGTCGTCTCCCTGTTCGACATCGGTCCGGTAAGTGCGGCCGACGGGCAGCCGGATCACCAGCGTATCCTGGACGACCCCCGTCCGGTAGATCGACTCGCCGGCCGGCAACGAGCCGTCACCCGGCTGAGTCACGACGATATTCCGCTCCTCGCTCCCGCTCAGCAGCCGGATATTGGCCTTTCGTTCCGTCGGGGTGCGGTTCTCGTCGACGGCGATGGTCAGCGTCACCGTACCCGCCTCGCCGCTCAGCGGCGATACGTGGACCCAATCGCCCACCGACTTCGAGTCCGACAACTCGATTCGCCACGGAGCCGTGGTCGTGAAACTGGCCGTCGTCAGCTGCTCGCCTCCGCCGGTATTCTCCGGCAATACGATCTCCTGTGTCTCGAGCGTCACCTCCGTCAACACCTCGTCGATCGACTTCTGACAAGCGGTCGACAAAAAGAAAAGTCCTCCGAGTAAAAACATTCTTGCATTCATAATACACTGATATTTAATACTAAAAAAACGTTCTCGATCACTTTCCGCCTCGCTGCGCGCCCCCCCTTTCTCGTGCAACTTGCTTCCGAGCGCCCTGGATCGGTCTCAAACCTGCCTATCGCAAAAAGCGTTCCAAGAAATTCGGTAACGGGCGGTGTCAAAGAAAATGCAAAACATAACAATTCGGAGGTATTCTTAACAAATCGGCGGATTTCTTGTCGTCTCCTGTCGATCGATTCCCCAAAAAGCCGTACTATTGTTCTCAGGAAATCTGATTGAACGAATCCTATGGAGATTAAAAGAAGCGGCGCCGCGCTGTCGAAGATCGTGCAGATCGGCGAGAAACTCAAAAGGCTCGGAGCCGAAACCGGCCAGGAATACCTGCCGTTGAACCGCGGGGTGAACGCCGTCGTGAACATCGACCTGCGCGAGGTGGTGGCCCGAATGGACTTCAACTCGAACGACATCCAGGTCTATCCTCCGGGACCGGGTTTCCCGGCTTTGCGGCAGGCCATCAACGACGAGTACTTCGGCGGGCGTTCGTCGCCGGACAACATCCTGATCTCGGCCGGCGGGATGAACGCCCTGGACCTCGTGGTACAGGCCGTCGGGATGGGCAAACTCTACCTGCCGGTCTACTACTGGGGGTGTTATTTCCAGATGCTGACCGTACGCGGGATCGGCAACGCGGAGTACCTGGCGCAGAGCGATCTCGAGGGAATGATTCCGGAGCTGCAGGGGAACGCGGTGCTGATCTGCGACCCAGGCAATCCGCTGGGCGAGAAATACGACGACGAGGAGCAGTTTGCGCTCATCCGGAAGCTCAACGACGCCGGCATCACGGTCTTTTTCGACAGCCCGTACCGGCGGATCTTCCACGACCGCACGGACGACTACTACCAACGGCTCATGGCGCTGGAGAACGTCATCATCACGGAGAGTTTCAGCAAGTCGGTGGGGCTGAGCGGCCAGCGGCTCGGCTTCATCCACACCACCAACCGGGAGTTGCACGACGAACTGGAGGTCCGGCTGATGTACTGTACGAACGGCGTGAATGCTTTCGCCCAGCAGCTCATTCTCCGGCTGCTGACCACGCCGGAGGGGATCCGCGCGGCCAGCGACTTCAAGGCCGCCACGGCACGCGACATTGCGCGGAACATCGAATACCTGAAGGAGCGGGGCTTGTTGGCCGGGGAGTTTTACCACGCCAGCACACCGAAAGGCATCTTCGTGGTGGTGAACCGCACGGAGGAGGAGTTGTTGGCCCATCGGATCGGGAGCGTCTCGCTGTCGTTCTTCACCAAGAGCCGGAAGGAGGAGGCCTCGAAATACGCCCGTATTTGCGTTTCGGCGCCGCATGAGAAGTTCGTGACTTACTTTGATCGGGTGAAGTGATTCTCGGGGCTCTAAATCGCAAAGCCGGGGGAGGGATTCTTTGGAATCCCTCCCCCGGCTTTTTGTAACCCAGCTTCCTACGTCCATCCTCCCCGAACGGCCGCCCCTTGAACCATTTTTTGCTGTCCCTGTCCGCTTCCGTTATTCTTCGAACCATTTTTTCACCATCCCGCACCGGATGCTCCTGTCGAAACGCAGAGAGCCGTTCCGAATAGCTTCCCTTTTTGATAACTTCCACAACCGCGCCGCTGCGAAACTCAAGGCCGCCGGATTGCTTTTGCAGCAGCCCTCTACGAGCCTCGCAGCGGAAATTCGCAGCGGGTTCGAGTCCGGTGTCCATTCCGAAGTACAGAGGCCTCGAAACGAAGAAGAGCGACCGCTCCTCGTCACCGAGGAGAGATCGCTCTTCCGATTTTTCGACCGAGCCGTGACGCTCACCCAACCGAGAACGTCACGCGAGGCCGAAAAAGAGAGGTTTTTTTCAGGAATCCGAACCGATTAGTTAGCCAAGCCGGCCGGATTCGCAACGTCCCAGAACACGCGTCCCGAGTAGTCGCTCCACCCGTTCGGCGCATACGCCGGCTCCTTCTGTTCCAAGAGTTTCGTCTGCATGTCGTACCAGTTCGCTTCGTTTTCCACATCGCTCAACGAAACGACCACGTGGCGCGGCCACACCATCTGCTCACCGCTGGCCAAATACGGCTGTTCGAAGCCCATCGCCTGCGGCAGCCCGGTGTCGTAGTCAGCCACTTCCCACGGATAATTAACCGTACGCGGATACCCCGTAGCCTTGTAGTAGAACCAGGTGTTTTCCGGTTTCTGCCAGTTGGCCAGCCACATCTGGAGCATGATCTTGTTGGTGATCTCATCGGCACCGCCGGTCAACTGAACCAACGGATTAGCCAGATAAGCATCGGTCATAGCCTTGTCGATCTTATACAGCTTTTTGTTTTCCCCGTTGGCATCGGAGTTCACACCCGCCAAAGCCGGGTAAGCGGTGTTGGTACAGATCTGTACATACACACGTTCTGCATCTTCGACCGTTTCTTGCATCGAAGCGCGGATCCCTTCTTCGTACCAAGCGGCAGCGTCTTTCCCACCGATCACTCCGCCGTCGTAGTTGCAGATCAGAGCCATCAGGAAGCAATGTTCGGCGTAAGACAAGACTTTGGTAGCCAACTTGATGTCGGACTGTGACGGTTTGTCGTCGTTGTACTCCCAACGGCCGTTACTCCAAGTAATACCGTTACCGCTGTTCGCCACGTAGTGACGATTCTGGAGACCCGACACTATCCGCACGCTGAACGAGCAAACCCCGTTCGTGTACGTATTCTCAACCTTCTGATCCGAATACTTGTTGTAAATAACAGCATCTTCGACCACGCCGGTGAAGGCATTTTTCAGTTTCGCATTTTTCAGCGTAGCATTATGTTTTTCGCGAGCCTCTTTCTCTTCGTCAGAGATACCCGCTTGGTCCGGATTCTTATAATCCGGGTGATAGAGCCTAAAGGTGACCGACTGAGTGTTGATAAGCGTCCCCGGCTGCGCAGTCGGTTTGTTATTATTCGCCGGATTCAACGACCGACCGTTGAATTTCTGAGTCAACATCCCGTTCCAGGATTTCAATTCGCGCTTTTGGGTCGCAGGATCGTAAACGCTCTTATACAACAGCGAGTCAGGATAGTAGGTAGCTACGAATTTGTAATACTGGTCGTAGTTGATATCGCACTCGGTCGGCGTCACAACCAGCGGCAAACGCGGGTCATCGGCCAGTTTCATCGAGTTGACAAACGCCACCGGCATACAGTAGTAGAACCCGGCCTGGTTCCCGTCGTCCCGGTTATAGGTGTTCGGAAGGATGAACTGACACCCGTCCTGCACCTGGCTCATCATGGCATTCGGATTTTCGGTGACAAACTGGCGTACTTCGCCAATCACGCTCTGGTAGTATCCCGGATCGACATTGCGCAACGCCAAAGCCATCTTCACCCGCAGCGTGGTGGCGAATTTCAACCATTTTTCACGTTGAACTTCCGGTTTGTTTTCCGTCCAGGTAGCTCCCCCTTCCGCCTTGGTGGTGTAGGTCAGGCCGTAAAAACCGTCATACCGTCCCAAAGCAACCGCATCGCCGAACATCGGAGAGGCAAGCTGTGCGATACACATTTTCACCGAGTCGTCCAACTGTTTGTAGATGCCGGCCTCTTTGCTGTAGACGTCGTAAGCCGGTTTGATGATTTTTTCGGACTGAGCCTGGAAAGCCTCCGAAAAGACCATCGCACCGTAGTTGGTGAACACGGTCCACGCTTCGTGCATCTGGAGCAGCCGCGCGATCGCACGGATGTCGGCATACCGTTGCCGGTCCACCGGGTCTTCCATCTTGTCGATGTACGTAACAATCGAGTTCAAACCCTTACCACCCGAATAATATCGGTCGTAGTAATTGTTCATAAAACTCATATTGCCGCCCGACCAAGTCGTCGGATTGACATAAGGATTGCTCCCGGTTCTCCAAACGGACACCTGCATCAACGCTCCGATATTCCCGGCCCGCGAAGCCGGCCATCCACGGCCGAAGAATCCCCAGTCCTGCGTAGCGCCGAGGAACTGATATTCCGGCAGAGCGGAAGTCATCAGGTTCGGGTTGGTGTTGAGCTCCCGCATCTTGTCCTTACAGCCCGTCAGAGCTGCGACGGAAAGAACCGCGGCACCCAGTATGTATTTTTTGTATGTTCTCATAAAAATGATCTCTCTTTAAGAATGGTTTGTAACGCGGAATTTAGAATCGCAAGTTCAGGTTGATCGAGAAGTTGCGGGTGTACGGTACTCCACCCCAGTCGATCGGCACCAGCGGGTTGGCCGACGACATGGATTCCGGGTTGATGTGGTCCGGCAACTTGTTGTACAGATAGCAGATATTACGTGCCGAGAACGAGATACGTGCATCCTGCAACCCGACATATTTGATCCACTTCTGCGGGAAGTTGTACCCGAGGGTGATTTCGCGCAACGAGAAGTACGTGCCGTCGTATACCATATATTCGGTCGGAGTACGGGCGTTACCGAGAACGAACTGATACTGATAATAAGCCGAGCTGAGCATCGGAGCGATATACCCCTTGTCGACAGCCTCCTGCATGGTCATGCCGCGCAGGTCGACCACCCCGTAGACGGTTTCCCCTTCGTCGTTCACATACGAACCCTGTCCGTTGAGCGTCGTTGCCAACTGACGAGTTCTACCGGCATAAACCCCATCGAGGATCATCCCGTTGTAGGCTTCGCCTCCGGTCGTCGTTTTGCGGTACAAACCGCCGTGTTCTTTGTCACGACCGTACAGGGTACCTTTATTCGAACCGGCGCTGGATGCAGCGACATAGCTCGTCGAGATGATATTCCCACCGACGCGACCGTCGATCTGAGCGAAGAAGTCCAACGAACCGCTGTTGTTCGGCAGGTTCACCATCACGTTCGTGTTGAACGATGCGTTGAAGTCGGGTTCTACCTTACCCAACACATCATACGTATGATCTGCGTTGTAGTAGTTGTCGTAGTATTTGCCCGTTTCCGGATTGATGTTCCGGCCCGGCATATTGCCGTTGACCTGCCATACCGAAATCGAAAGACCGTTGCTGACGTTGTCGCCCAAATAGTTCAACGCTTTCTTCCCGTTCAACGGATTGTTCGGGTCTTCCCGGTCGTAGTAGTAAGCCTGATTCGAGGTCGTGCTATACCCCTGACCTGCAACGATCTGGCCGAATGCGCCGCCTTCGAAAGCGACGATCGAAGGTACCAACCGAGCCGAGCCATCGTTGAAGAAGAGATAACGCGAAACGTTCGGGTGAAGTTTTTTCACCTTACTGCGGTTGCGGCTCCACAACAAACCGATATCCCACCGTACGGTGTTGGTCTGAATCGGACGGAAGTCCAAACCGATTTCCCACCCTTGGTTCTGGATGTTACCGGCGTTGATGAGCTGTTTGCTTACCCCGGACTCTTTCACGGCCGACAGGGTCAGAATCTGGTTGCGGGTATTGATCTTGTAGTAAGCCACGTCCACCCCGATCGCCCCGTTCAGGAAACGCAGGTCGGCACCGAATTCCATAGAAGTCTGCAACTCCGGCTTCAAGTCGTAGTTCGGCAGGGTCCCGTCATTCGGAGTCGCCTTGAAGAGGTTGCTGCCGGTTACCGGGGTCACCTCAGCGTAGTTGTAACCGCCTGCCCCGCTGGAGGTTGCATAAGCGCTCGTACCGGAACCTACCTGAGCCCACGACGCACGCAATTTACCGAACGAGAGGATCGACGGATCGATGTTGAACGTATCCGAGAAGACCCACGATGCGTTCACCGAAGGATAGAACACCGAGTAGTTGTCGTGTGCTCCGTCGCGCAACATGAAGTCCGGATAGAGCAGCGACGAGATCCAGTCGTTACGCCCGGTGACTTCCAAGGTGATCTGGTCTTTCCACGAGAGGTTCACTACCCCACCGAGACCGACCACCATGTTATTCCGACGGTTCCAGCTCGAGCTGAAGTTGTCGATCGTAACCGGATTCTGCGTGTTGGCAAAAGAGAAGATCCCCGGGATTTTCAGCCCGCCGTTGGTCGAACGGCTGTAGCTTGCCCCCGCTTGGTTCCCGTAGATTTCGTTAATCAAACGAACGTCCAACTCCAAGTTATCGTCCAGGAAACGGTTGTTGCTGTGCAACGTAATCAACGAGTTGTACTTACCCCAGTTGGTACCGCTGATGGCATATTTGTTACCGCCACCCATTCGGTATTTTTCCGAGCCCCAGTTTTTGGTCTCGTCGTTTTCCTGGAAGTAGTTGTACGAGAGGCTTGCGCTGGCATCCAACCAGTCGGTCAGCTGCGCATTCAAAGCCAAACGAGAAATGATCGTCTGTTCGGTGTGGTTCACATGCTGGTCAACGAACGTGTTCAATGCGCTCTGCAGCGAACGCAACGGCTGAGGACCATCCCCCGGAACCATGCGTTCCCAGGTGCTGTAGTCGATGTAATTGTCGCGGAACCATTTCAAGTCGGTGTTACGAGCCAAATTGCCGGCCACCTGCTGCAAGATGTTGGAACCGAAAGCATTGATCGAAGTAGCATTCAGCGTTTGCGTATTGGAGTACTGCATGCTGAAGTCCACCGAGAAAATATCATTGATTTTCCCGTTGGTGCGGAAGTTGATCGAGTGACGGTCGAAGTCGTTGTTCGGCAAGGCACCTTTCATCGAAGTATAACCGTACGACAAACGATAGGTCGCTTTTTCCGACCCACCGGTCAAGGCTACGCTCACGTTGTCCTGTTTCCCGGTCTGGAAAAACGATTTCCAGTTGTTCTTGTGTGCTACGAGCGGTTCGTTCGGGTTGTATTCATACCCTTCGCGCCCTTGCCACAGTTTGTAGTTCTGACGCATCAACTGTCCATCCATCCGCGGACCGAACGAAGTTCCGATATACTCGGAAGCCGAAGATTGCAAGTCCGGGTTGATCTGCCCTTCATAATCATTGAAAGCGGACCCCATCCCGTAGAGGTTCTGCAGCGCGATCGGCGCAGCATAGAGCTGATTGAATTCGTGGGTGTAGTTCACTTCGACACCGATCCCTTTGCGAGCCTTACCGCCTTTGGTGGTAATCACGATGGCACCGTTGGCACCCCGAGAACCGTACAGCGAAGTCGCAGCAGCCCCCTTCAACACCGTAACCGATTCGAAGTCAGCCGAGTTCAAGTTCTTCAACTGGTTCCCGTACATATTCCCTTCGTTGGACGTAGCCGAGGTACCGTATTCATTTTCCATGACAATCCCGTCGATGACATAGATCGGCGAGTTGTTCTTGTCCAACGACTTAGCACCACGCAGCGTAACCATCGGCGTACTGGTCAACCCCGACGAACCGCTGACATTGACATTCAACCCGGCTACCTTCCCTTGCAAAGCATTGATCGGGCTGATGGTATTGGTCCGTGCCAACGCGTCCCCTTTCACCGTGGTGGTCGCATACCCGACTTTCCGGTCCTGTTTCTTCCCACCAAGTGCTGTAACCGTAACGGCTTCTGCTTGTAAAGCATCGGCGCAGGAGGGCTTTGTGGCTTGATTTTAAGCATGATAAGTGGTTGTTTCAGGTCGCCGGACATGCAATTTGCATGTAACTCTTCCCGTTTTGTGCCGTCGGAGAGGGCCCGCCGGAGCGGGGGGAGAGCGATGCGGCTCTCCTCCCGTCACCCGAGGCCGAACGGTCGGTCAGACTTCGTGGTCGAAGGCGGTGAGCAGGCGGGCGTTGCGTTCGCGCTCTTCGCGCTCGAACCCCGCCAGGTAACAGGTCGTTGTTTTCAGGTCGCTGTGACCCAGCGACTCGGAGATGTAGACGAGATTCGCGCCGCTCCGTTTCAGAATCGTGGCGAACGAGTGGCGGGCCGTGTAGGTCGATATTTTGCCGATTCCGAGCCGCTGGCCGAGGGTGTTCATGTGGCGGTTGATCCGCCGGGTCAGGTTCTGGGTCTTGATTTTCAGCTCGATCGGCGTCTCGCGACCGCTCAGAAACGGAAACAGGTAATTCTCGGCCGACGGAGGATTGCCCCACCGTTCGAGGATCGCCTGCATCTCGGGGGTGAGAATGGCGCGGATCTCGCGACGCTTGTGGGCCGTTCGTTCGGTCTTTTGGCGCACGAAACGGATTTCGCCGTCGAGGATGTCGGCGTACTTCAGCCGGATGAGGTCCGCGACGTTGATCCCGTTGCAGAGGTAGATGAAAAACCACAGGTCGCGGTAGTAGGCCGTCTGCCGGTTGCCGTCCGAGTAGCGGACGATCTGTTCGATTTGGCGGAGGGTGAGGGCGATTTTGCGTCCCTCGCCCTCTTGGATTTCGAACTTCCCTTTGCCGAACGGGTAGTGGGTGTCGCGCAGGAGGCCGGTTTTGCGGGCTTGGTTGAGGATGGCGCGGATGGCGCGCAGGTACATGCTGACGGTCGTGACGCTTTTGTGGTCGGCCCGGAGGAATTTCGTGTAGCGTTGGAGCCAGGGGACGGTGACCTCCTCGAGCGACACGGGACGGGAGGCGAAACGTTGGATCGAACGGAGCGTGTTGTCGTACCAAAGCATCGTGCCGATGCGCTGTTCGGCGCGCAGGGTGTCGATGCGGTGGCCGAAGAGGGTGTTCAGCGTCTCACCGCGGCAGCGTCCCAGGAGCTGGTTCAGCCGTTCGAATGAAAATTCGCCCTGCGCGAGCAGCTCCTGGACCTGTCGTTTGATGCGGTCGAAGCTGCTGTCGAGGTCGGCCCGCAGCTCCAGCAACCGGCGGTTGCGGGTCCGCGGCATGCGCGACCACTCGTCCGGCGAGAGCTCTTTGCCGGTGGGGTAGTACCGTTGGATGCGCTTGTAGACGACTTGGATTTTGACGGGAAAGAGACCGTTTTTTTTGGCGCGTCGGGTGTCGAGCACCGAGGAGAGCGACACGCCGTCTTTCGCATACTTGTACATGGGTGTGATTCCGCTTTGATTTTACGAGCGGAAAAGTATGGAATTTGCGTGCAATTTGCATGCAGTCTCTCCCGATAAGGGTGGTTAGGCTTCGCGGTCTTCGTCCTTGTCGTCGTGGTCGGTCGTCGGCCGGTGTGTCCGTTTCCCGGCTTTCCCCGGCTTGTCGCCGGCCGATGCGCCTTCGACCACCAGGACGATTTCGCCTCGCGGCTCCTGGTCGGCATACCGGGCCCCCAGTTCAGCGAGCGTCCCGCGCACGGTCTCTTCGAATTTCTTGGAGATCTCGCGACAAACGGCCGCCCGTCGTTCGCCGCCGAAGCGTTCGGCGAGCTGACCGAGGGTCTTGCCGACGCGGTGCGGCGACTCGTAGAAGATCATGGTCCGGCTCTCGTCTGCGAGCAGCCCGATTCGTGTCTGGCGCCCTTTCTTTTGGGGCAGGAAACCCTCGAACACGAACCGGTCGCAGGGCAAGCCGCTGTCGACCAGCGCCGGAACAAAGGCCGTCGGCCCGGGCAAGGTCTCGACGTCGATTCCGGCATCGATGGCGTGGCGCACGAGCAGGTAGCCCGGGTCGGAAATGCCGGGGGTCCCGGCGTCCGAAATCAACGCCACGTCCTGTCCGCCCTCCATCCGTGCCACGATCTGAGCCACCACGCCGTGTTCGTTGAACTTATGGTACGAACTCATCGGCTTGCTGATCTCCAAATGCCGCAACAGATTGCCGCTGGTGCGGGTGTCCTCCGCGACGATGTAGTCGCACTCCCGCAACACCCGCACGGCTCGCAGCGTGATGTCTTCCAAATTCCCCACCGGGGTCGGTACTACATACAATTTCCCCACGTCTTACTACTGATTTTTCCCTTTTCAAATATTTTTTAGCTACGGGAGGGTACTGTTCTTTTTGTGAACAAAAAGAACCAAAAAAACTTTAGCACGCATCCCGTTGGGATGCTTTGGCCGTGTCAGCCTCGTGCTTTGGGTGGGGCTTTCCGGTGTCGGCGCGTCATGCGTAAATTACCTCATCGCGCCGCACCGAGAAAGCCCCACCCATGCCCCTGAGGATTGCGGAGCCTAAGGCGTAGCGTATGCTATCTCAAAAGTTTTTGGTGCCGCTTTTTTCAACCGAGCAGCGTTCCGAGGGCAGAGACCGCTTGCGGGCTATGCCGAGGTAGCGCGAGGAAACCGTAGGTAAAAAGCGGCAGTTCCAGCCCGTCGCCAAAGAAAAGTATTGTAAAAGAATTTATTGTTCGAATCTGGATTGGAGGAGGTCGATGAATTTGATGGTAGCTGCGTTTTCCGGGATCCACCGGAAGGTTTCGCCGACGTAGACCAGTGCTTCTTCGAGCGAGTCCATGGCATCGATTTTGGCGGTTTCGGCTTCGAAGAGTGATTCGTTGCCGTGGAACAGGGTGTCGATGATCTCGTGGCGAGCATAAGGACTCACCTCGATTCCGAGGATTTTGGGGAGTTGCGGTTTGGCCGGTTCCGCAGGCTGTTCGGGCGCGGGTGTCGGTTCCGGTTCCGGTTCAATGGCCTCTTCTTCGACTTCGGCCACCAGCTCGAACGTAACTTCCTGTTCTGGTTCGTTCGCCGCCGCAGGTTCCTGCACGTACTCCGCCTCCGGAAAATCTACCTGCGGCGGACACGGGTCGTGTGCCTCGTCGTCTTGCCGCAGGTGGGTCTCAGCGGCCGGTCCTGCCGGCTGGGCCGGTTCCGGCACGAACTCGGTCGTTGGTTCCGGTTCTTCTTCTGCTGCTGCCTCGGCTTCCGGTTCTTCTTCCAGCAGCTCTTCCTCCGGAAGCTCTTCTTCTGCAAACTCCTCTTCTTCCGGTTCTTCCGGTTCAAACTCTTCCGCCGGCTCATCCAGCTCCACCGGCTCGGCTCCGAACTCCGCCTCCGGAAAATCTACCTGCGGCGGACAGTGGTCGTGTGCTTCGTCGTCCTGCCGCAGGTGGGTCTCTGCGGCCGGTCCCGCCGGCTGGGCGGGTTCCGGTTCCGGCTGGGACAAGGTCGCAGCAGTCGCTGCCGGGATCTCAGCTCCGGCGACAACCCCGGCCGCCATCGGCGTGGTGTCGTTGGCAATCGGTTCGAACGACTCGTCGTCCGGAGCCAGCCCGTCGTACGTGTCGTCCGGCTGCTCGCCGCACGGAAGCTCCTGCAGCTCCGCATAAACCCGTTGCAGCCGTCTCAGAGCCAATCCCTGCTCGATGGCCGGCATGTAACCGAACTTCCGCCAACGCCCGATTTGGGCCTGTACTTTCTGCAATTCGACCTCCAATTCGTTGTATCCCATAGCTGTAAACTTCCGTGTGTTTGATCCGGATTTCAAAAATAACTCTTCTTCTCGTAATTCTACATATACCGTGCCAAGTTTTTTTCCTCCCCGGCGACCGTTTCCGGCGGCCGGAAATTCGCACAACGTGCGCGTTTTCGCAAAAAATATGCTACCTTTGGAGCCGTGCATCGGATTGATGCGCAACATAATAGATTGCAGAAAAATTCTATTTTCGTTTATCTCCATGTTCGCGAATACGACCAACGCTCCCAGAATCGGCGTTTTCTATGACGGCAATTTCCTGCTCCACGCCTCGAACTACTACAACTACATCCATCCGCAGCGTCGTCGGCTGAGCTTGAACGGCCTCCACGACTTCATCAGCCAACGGGTGGCCGAGGAAGAGGGGATCGATCCGAAACGGTGTCGGGTGTGCGAGGCGCACTATTTCCGCGGGCGGCTCAACGCGGCCGATGCGGCCCAGCGCGGAAGCCAGCTCTATCACGACCGGGTCTTCGACGATATCCTGATGTCGGAGGGGGTCCATACCCATTACCTCCCGCTGCGCAACATCTACGGACGCAAGGAGGAACGCGGTACGGACGTTTGGCTGGCGCTCGAGGTGCTCGAAATGGCGCTCCGCGGAAAAATCGATGTGGCGGTGCTGGTGGTGGCCGATACGGACTATGTGCCGCTGGTGCGAAAACTCATCGCCATGGGGGTGCGGGTGATGCTCATCAGCTGGGAGTTCGAGTACACCAACGACGAAGGGGCGCGGATCGTGACGCGCACCTCGCATGAACTGCTCAATCTGGCCCACTATCCGGTCTTGATGCAGGAGGTCATCGACTGCGGCATCGAACAGAACAACCAGTTGATTCTGAACCTCTTTGTTCAGAGCTCCGACGCGCGGCAAAGCGACGCTCCGGTGGCCGATGGCAGCGGAGCGGGTCAACAGGAGTACGGCGAGGCTGAGGGCGAACCGCAGCGCCGGGATACGGGCGCGCGCTATACGAGCCAAATTCTGAGCTTGAAGAACGGTTACGGGTTTATCAAATATCCCAATAACAACCTCTTCTTCCACAGCCTGGATGTGATCGAAGGCGATTTCTCCTCTTTCTCGCCGGGCGACGAGGTCGAATTCTCGATCGACAAAAACGACCAGGGACAGGATGTCGCCAAACAGGTCAAACACCTCGGCTCTAACTCAAATACCGATACCTTACTTTAGTAACTGTCTCCGACTGTATCTCTTATCTTCGACTTCTTTGTCCTGCCTCGGCTGAGTGTGCAAGCGGTCTTTGTGCAGGAGGGTACTGTACCTTTTCTGAAGAAAAGGTACCCAAAAGACTTCCGAGGATGCTCACGCATCCTAACTCTATCTCGGTACAGTGTCTGCCCGTTTCTTTGGGGTGGGATTTTTTTGGGGCGCGCCTGAGTTTTAGTTTGCATTAAGCGCGCCCAAAAGAACCCACCCCAAAAGAGAGGCAAAGAACCTTGTGACCCGAATGGCTTTAAAGTGCGACAGCACTTTCGAAAGTTTTTCTGGTTCTCTTTGTTCACAAAGAGAACAGTTCCGGCTCGTAGCCAATGAACGGGTTGCAAATTGCCGAGGTAACGCGAGGAAAGGGAAGTTAAGGGAAATAGTTTCAGGCTGTTACTGAGTGGTTATGATTCCGCCGCCGAGGAGCCTGTCGGCGTGGTAGAAGACCGCCGGTTGGCCGGGCGAGACGGCCCAGGCTGTGTCGTGGAGGAGAGTGGCTCGGAGGAGTGTGGGCGAGAGTTGTTCGAGGCGGCAGCCCGGCAGCGGGTTTCGGCCGATGCCTCGCACGACGAGGCGGAGCGTGGAGGGATCGGCAGTCAGGAGTTCGTCGAAGTCGATGGCGCGACAGGAGTTCAGGAGCATTTCGCGGCATTTCAGCGATTCGCCCGGGGCCACGACCACTTGATTTCGAGTCGCGTCCGTTGTCCGTACCGCCAGGTTGCGGGGGGCGTTCGCCGCCGGGGAGGAGGGAAAGAGCGTGAAACCCCGCCGCTGACCCGCCGTGTAGAGCGGGTAGCCGTCGTGGCGGCCGATGATTCGGCCGTCGGGATCGACCACATCGCCCGGATGTATCGTGCCGGGGGGCAGGTGGGCTTGCAGAAACGCGCCGTAACGCATCCCGTTCAGAAAACAGAGTCCCATGCTCTCCCGCCGGGCGGAGAGTTCGGTGAGGCGGTAGCGTTCGCGGAGGATGCGCCGAACCTCTTCTTTCGTGTAATCTCCCAGCGGCAGCAGTGCTCGTCGGATCGTCGCTTCCGGCACCTCCCACAAGTAATACGATTGGTCTTTGGCCGGATCTGCGCCCCGGCGGAAATAGGAATGTCCCTCGTGGTGGATCGTTCGGACGTAGTGGCCCGTGGCGATGTGAAAGATCCCGAGCCGGTCGGCGGTGTCGGCCAGCAGCCGCCATTTGATCCGCCCGTTGCAGCGTGCACAGGGCGAGGGTGTTCGTCCTGCGGCGTGTTCGGCGAGGGTGTGGCCGATGATTTCGTGCCGAAACAATTCGGCGCAGGGTTCGATGTGCAGTGCTACGCCGAGCGCCTCGGCTGCCGCCTGCACCTGCCGGCGTTGGGTGTCGCTGTCGAGGAGGTCCAAAAAAAGCGCGCGAGGACGGTAACCCGCCTCGCGCAGCCAAAGTACAGTTGCGGCAGAGTCCATTCCGCCGCTGAGCGCCACCAACACCTCCTCTTTCTGCGTCAAGTCGTTCCGTTTGCCGCCTTTCGGAAAAGGCCGAAAATCGCTTGCTAACAAAGGAGAAGAGAGATTGTTCAGGCGCCGCAAAAAACTTACAACCCCTTGAAGAAGTCGTCGTCCGACCCGCCGTTGTTGTTCGATCCGATGGCCGATCCGTCCGGGTTGAAGAGTTCCGGGCGTTCGCGTTTCACGTAGTCGACCGCTTCTTTGAATCCTTCGCCGAATTTCTGGAAGTCTTCTTTGTAGAGGTGAATCTTGTGTTTGTCGATCGTGAAGCTGCCGTCGCGCATCTGTTTCTTGCGGCTTTCGGTGATCGTGAGGTAGTAGTCCCCGCCGCGTGTCGCCTTCACGTCGAAGTAGTAGATCCGTTTTCCCGCCTTCACCGGCACGGAGTACAGTTCATCGCCCATCGAGTCCATCTCGCTCCGGTCGTTGTAGTCAAAATTGCTCATACGAATTTGATTGGTTTAAGTTTTTTCACGTGGTATGCACAGGGGGAATACGCCCGAACCGGAGGTCGCTCAGGTGTCGTTCCGATTTGAAAATGAACGTTTTCCGTTCCTGTTGATCCGTCGGCCGAGCGGCGGATCGTCGTCCAAATGTAGACAAAAAAGTTAGATTGCGAAATCTTCGGATCGATTTTTTCTTCCGGCGGGTCGTGTCGGCCGGGCGGACGGGGGCGGAAAAAAGCTTTATCTTTGCCTCGTTAACGTACCGGAGCACGATGACAGAAAAAATGAACGACAACTCGACGAAACACAACGGGAGATCGCACTGGAACCGTTTTCGGGACTTCTTGCGCGAATACTTCAACCTGGATGCTGACAAGGCCTCCGAAGAGGAGGTGAGGGACAATATCCGCAAGGGGGTCGAATTCCGGGGGACGAACCTCTGGGTGCTGATTTTTGCCATTTTCATCGCCTCGATCGGGCTGAACGTCAACTCGACGGCGGTGATTATCGGGGCGATGCTCGTCTCGCCGCTCATGGGGCCGATCATGGGGGTGGGATTGGCGCTGGGGGTCAGCAACTTCGACCTCATGAAACAGTCGCTGCGCAGCCTGGCCTTGGCGGCCGGGGTGGGGCTGGCCACGTCGACCCTTTACTTCTGGGTCAGTCCGCTCAGCACGGCCCAGAGCGAGCTGCTGGCGCGGACCACGCCGACGATTTACGACGTCCTGATCGCTCTGTTCGGGGGGTTGGCGGGGATCGTCGCCCAGTCGCGAAAGGACCGTACGTCGACCGTCATCCCGGGTGTCGCGATCGCTACGGCCCTCATGCCGCCGCTCTGTACGGCCGGTTTCGGGTTGGCGCGAGGCGATTGGGCGTTCTTCGGCGGGGCGTTCTACCTCTTCTTCATCAATGCCGTCTTCATTGCTTTGGGGACTTTCCTTATTGTCCGGTTCCTGAAATACAAGCGCGTCGCCATCGCCGATCCGAAGGTGGAGCAGCGCGCGAGACGTTATATGACGGCGGTGGTGGTGCTGACCCTTGGGCCGAGTATCTACCTGGCCTACGGGATCGTACAACGGACGATCTTCGAGAGCAATGCTCGGGAGTACATCGAACGGGTGCTGACGTTCGAAGGGAGCGAGATCGTCAGCGCGGCACCGGTCTACTCGAGCGACAGTTGCGCGATCGAGGTGATGCTCCTGGGGCGGCAGGTGTCGGACGAGGCGATCGCCGTGGCACGCAATCAGCTCGCGGCCTACGGCCTCTCGGGGACGGCCCTGATCGTCCGGCAGGCCGGAAACGACCAGTCGTTCGACAGCGGGACGCTGCAGAACGTCCTGCGGAGCAACACCGAGATTCTGGACGAAAAGAACCGGCAGATCAAAGCGCTCAAAAAGGAGGCGGATCGCTATCGGAGAGAGATGCTCCCGGCCGCGGACATCTCGCGGGAACTGGGCTCGCTCTGGGGCGAACACGTCGAACGGGTCAGCCTGGCCAAAGCGCCGGTCTTCATGGGCGGGGGACAAGAACCGGATACGGTGGTCTTTTGCTACATCACCACGCCCGCAAACGCCCCGCTCGGCGAGGACCAGCAGAAGAAACTCACCGACTGGTTGCGTGCGCGAACCAAGATGCGCCACGTGGAGCTGATGGTCCAGCAGGCCGAGTGGTAGGGGGCTGCGCACGGTTCAAAATAGTTAAAGAGATTAAAAAAAACATACCAAATGAAAAAGCGAGTATTTTTCGGTCTCCTGTTGGGGGCGGCTTTGTTGAGCGGCTGCGACGGGGGGCGCCTGGTGGAGGATCCGGCGACCCGGCAGAGCGTGGCCGGACATTGGGCCGAGCGGCAGGCGTGGCTGCCCGAGCTGCCGGACGGCATCACGACGCGCGAGCGGGAGGGGTTGGAGTTCTTGTATGCCTATATGCCGGTTGGGGATGTGGCGGATTATGGGGCGGAGCTCTATTTGAGCAATGTTCGCGCTTCGCTCAGGGCGGCCGATGAGATGCCTTGGGGCGGGACGGTGCCGAACGAGTTGTTTTTGCACTATGTGTTGCCGGTTCGGATCAACAACGAGAATTTGGATACGTCTCGGTCGGTGTTTTACGACGAGTTGAAGGATCGGGTGCGGGGTTTGACGATGGAGGAGGCTATTTTGGAGGTGAACCACTGGTGCCACGAGAAGGTGATCTATGCGCCGAGCGACGGCCGGACGATGTCTCCGTCGGCTGCGGTTCGGAATGCGCAGGGTCGGTGCGGCGAGGAGTCTACCTTTACGGTGGCTGCGCTGCGGGCGGTTGGGATTCCGGCGCGACAGGTCTATACGCCGCGGTGGGCGCATACGGACGACAACCATGCGTGGGTCGAAGCGTGGGCCGACGGGAAGTGGCACTACTTCGGGGCGTGCGAGCCGGAACCGGTGTTGGATATGGGGTGGTTCGACGGGCCGAGCAAACGGGGGATGCTGATGCACACGAAGGTGTTCGGGGAGTATGTCGGCGATGAGGAGGTGATCGGTCGGACGCCGCTCTACACGGAGATCAACGTGACGCATAATTATGCGCCGGTGGCTCGGGCGGTGGTGGCGGTGCGGGATACGACGGGTGCGGCGGTGCCGGGTGCGGCGGTGGATTTCGGGATTTACAATTACGCCGAGTTCTATCCGGCGGTGCGCAAGCGGGCCGATGAGCGGGGGATGACGACCATGACGGCCGGGTTGGGGGATATGCTGGTGTGGGCGACCGACGGCGAGCGGTTCGGCTACGGGAAACTCTCGTTCGGGGGGCAGGATACGCTGGAGGTGACGCTGAATCATCGGGGTGGTGTCGGCGAGACTTATGCTGTGGCGTTGGACATCGTGCCGCCGGCGGAGGGGCGGACCGAGAACCGGGTGACACCCGAGCAGCGGGCGGCGAATACGGTGCGGCTGGCGTCGGAGGACTCGATCCGGAACGCTTATATGGCGACCTGGATGTCGAAAGCCGATGCGGTGGCGCTGGCGCAGCGGATCGGGGCCGATACGACGCGGGTGTGGGAGGTGATTTCGACGAGCCGGGGGAACTGGGCGGAGATTGCGCGGTTCCTGACCGATGCGGCGGCGCGGGGCGAGTTGGAGGTGGCGTTCGAACTGTTGGACGTGGTGTCGACCAAGGACCTGCGGGATACGCCGGCGGAGGTGTTGGCGGATCATTTGACGGGGGCCGTACCGTATAAAGAGAGACCGTATTTCAAGGAGTATATTCTGAATCCTCGGGTGGGGACGGAGTTGCTGGTGCCGTACCGTGCGGCGATGGCTTCGGAACCGGCCGGGATCGAGGCGATTATCGCCCGGGCGAAGGGGGTCGAGTTGGTGGACAGTTTGAATCCGGCGCGGATTCCGATCTCGGCGATCGGAGTGCAGCGCTTGAACCGGGGCGACCGAGCGGCACGGGATCGCTACTTCATCGCCTTGGCGCGGTCGAAGGGGATTCCGGCGCGGCACGAGCCTGTCACGGGGCGTTTGCAGTACTACGACCTCGGGGCGACGTGCGGTACGGAGGCTTGGCGGAACGTCGATTTCGACGGCGAACCGGCTGCGGCCGGATCGGCTTCGGCGGTGCCGCGGGGGACGCTGATGGTGCGCTACACGCCCAGCAAACACAACGACGATCCGAAATACTACAGCCACTTTACGGTGGGCCGGTTGCGCGACGGGCG
Organism: uncultured Rikenella sp.; assembly: GCA_910577885.1. Taxonomy (GTDB): domain Bacteria; phylum Bacteroidota; class Bacteroidia; order Bacteroidales; family Rikenellaceae; genus Rikenella. Next base: position 9,169 of record CAJTNK010000007.1, on the reverse strand, counting down.
CTACGAGACGATCGAGCTGAGCGACCCGGATGCGGATATGGGGGCGGCGGGTTCGTTGGCGTCGATCTTTGCGCGGCCGGTGGAGCTCGAGGAGGGAGACTACCGGTTGGTGAGCGGGACGCGGATGGCCGACGGGACGGTGTTGAGCGAGGTGCGTTTCTTCGCGGTGCGGGCGGGCGAGCAGACGACGCTCGACATGACGATGCGCGAGGACGACAACTCGGTGCAGGTGATCGGGACGATGGATCCGGAGGCGAAGTTCCTGCCGCAGGGGGCTACGGAGCCGACCTCCATTTTGGCGACCACCGGGCGGGGGTATTTCGTCCTTGCGCTGCTGGAGGCGAAGCGCGAGCCGACCAACCATGCGTTGCGTGACGTGGCGGCGTTGAAGACGGAGTTGGAGAAGTGGGGTCGGGGATTGGTGTTTCTCTTCCCGACGGCCGAGCAGTTGGCGGCGTTCGACGCTTCGGAGTTCGGCGAGCTGCCGGGGACGATCACCTATGGGGTGGATCGCGAGGGGGCGGTGTCGGAGATGCTGGCCCGGTCGCTGGAGCTGACCAATCGCAACGACTTGCCGATTTTTGTGGTGGCGGACACGTTCGGTCGGGTCGTTTTCGTGTCGCAGGGCTACCGCATCGGGTTGGGCGAGCAGATGATGAAGGTTATCGGGGCGTTGTAGCCGATGCGGGGGCGGGGCTTTTGAGGGTTTTCTTTGGTTTATGGGGGTTGCGCGGTCTGAGATGGTTTTTCTTTTCCTGCAGGTCCCTCCTGTGTGCCGGGAAGCCCCCGCGCGCGACTGCTGGAGTAGGAAATCGATCAAACAACTTTCGGTTGTTTGATCGATTTCCGCCAGCGCGCGGACAGAGAATGTTTTCTCGCCCGGATGGCCCATACCGAGTGCCGGAAGGCACCGCCCCCGCGGCGTAAGCGGGGCCTGCCCGGCCTGAGGGCAGTTCTCGCTCGTCGGGATAGCTCGACCGCGCGCGATTGCTGGAGTAGGAAATTGGCCAAACAACGTGAGTTGTTCGGCCAATTTCCGCCAGCGCGCGGACGGAGAATAGTTTGTGGAGAAGCCCCGCGCGCCCCGCCTTAAGAGCGATTCAACTATTTTGCTAATCGCAAAATAGCATGAATCGCCCAGGCGCGCGGCCAAAGAATGTTTTCTCGCCCGAATGGCCCATACCGAGTGCCGGGAGGCACCGCCCGCCCGGCGTAAGGGCCGCCGCCCGCGTAGGGCAGTCCTTGCTCGTCGGGATAGCTCGACCGCGCGCCCCGCCTTAGGAGCGATTCAACTATTTTGCTAACTGCAAAATAGAATGAATCGCCCAGGCGCGCGGACAGAGATCGTGTGGCGAAGTAGGGGGGCGGCGATAAAGTTTCTCGAATCGGGCTCCCGAAAATAGGTCGGCCAGTAGGACAATTGCGACCCGTAGGGTCGCGCGAGTCGCCGCCACCCCGGGCACCGGTCGCCCGCCCGCCTTAAGAGGGATTTCGCTCGTTGTGCGAGAGCACAATCGAGATGAAATCCCTGCGGGCGACCAAAATAAACCCAGCGTGCGGCCAGAGACCGTGGGGCGAGGTTCTTTTTCGGAGACGGCCCCGTAGCCGGCGGAGCAGCAACGAAGTTGCGCCCTCCGCGGGGGGCGGCGGAGGGGCGCGCGATCTGCGATCGCGGTTTTCCAGCAGCAGTCCGGTCCGTCGGGGGGTGGGCGTCGGCCGTCGTAGGGAGATCTCGGCTGAGTTTCGGGTGGGGACAATTGCGACCTTTAGGTCGCCGGTCTATGCGGTGCCGCTGGGCACGCCAACCGTGGTTTTGCAGAGCCTCAAGGGGGTGGGCGACGGGCCGAACTTTTCCGAGAAAGGTTTGTAGCTGTACGGCAAGTAGAGCAACTGCGACCCGTAGGGTCGCGCGGGTCGAGGCCACCCCCGGCGGCGCGAGGTGCCGCTCGGCACTTGAAAGCTGGGGTTTTCTCCGCAAAACCCGCTGGCGGCGACTCGCACGCCCTATGGGCGCGGTTTGTAGCGAGGTGAGAAAAGGCTGGGCGCTTTGAGAGCGGTTGCGTTTGGTTGAACAGTTTCTCGGTCGACGCCAGCGGCAGCGCAAGTGAGCGTGGCGAACGTTGCGTCTCGCCGCCGGGGGTGGCGTCGGCCGCCCGTCTCTACGAGACGGCATTGTGCGGAGAAAGGGGGCGAGTCTCGGTCGGAGAACTTTTTTCCGAACATGTCGCGATGCAAAGCATCGCGCGGCCTCGGAGCGCAGCGAACGCCGCAGGCGGGCGCCGGGGGGCGAGGCCGAGGACGAATTTTCTCGCCCGTCAGGCCCGGTTCGAGTGCCGAGCGGCACCTGGAGGCAACGCAACTGACGACCGTACCCACGGCTATAGTAGTACTGCGGATGGAGCCAGTTGGGGTCGAAGGCCAAGAAGTCGACATCGGAGCCTGTAATCGCTGACGCCCAGCAGTGTCCGGTGTTGCCGACGCTATGTAACGTACCGCCAGCATCGGTGCTTCGAACACCGCTGTCGCGCCAGCCCGGGGCCGGGTTTGCTGAGGGCATCTCGGACTCCGACAAAAGAAAGCGGGAGTAGACTTTCTCAAGTCTACTCCCGCAAATCGTTAGCACAATCACCTCCGATCCCCGACAAAAACGATCTTTTATCTCAATAATCGTTCTTTAGCGCCGGGAGGGTACTGTTCTCTTTGTGAACAAAGAGAACCAGAAAAACTTTAGCACGCATCCCGCTGGGATGCTTTGGCCGTGTCAGCCTGGTGTTTGGGTGGGGATTCTTTTTGGGCGCGCTTCATGCGAGCTAAGACTCATAGCGCGCCTAAAAGAACCCCACCCATGCTCCTGAGGATTGCGGAGCCTAAGGCTTAGCGTATGCTAGCTCAAAAGTTTTTGGTGCCGCTTTTTCCAAAAAGCGGCAGTTCCGGCTCGTAGCCAAAGACTGAATTACAAATAAAAGTTCGTTTATCCCAGTACCTGGTGTGCCCGTTCGATGCGGCGCAGGAACTCTTCGCGACCGATCAGCTCCGCGATGTCGAACAGGTTGGCCCCGGTGCTCGACCCCACCAAAGCCAGACGCAGGGTGTTCATCACCTTGCCCATCGGCAGTCCTTGTTGCTCGATCCAGGCGTGTGCTTTGGCTTCGAGGTTCGATGCCGTGAACTCTTCGACCACCTCCAGCTGTCGCCGCAGGTTTTGGAGGTGCTCCGGATTGTCGTCTTTCCAGAACTTGGCCACCGCCTTCGGATCGTAGGTCTGCGGTGCTTCGAAGAAGTAGGCGGCGAGCGGCCACAGGTCGGTGGCGAATGTCGCCCGCTCCTTGACCAGTCCCATGATCCGTTCGACCCGTGCTACCGGCGCGTCGCCGTGCCCGTGGGCCGCCAACACCGGCAGGAACAGAGCCGCCAGTTCGGTGTCCGATTTCCGGTGGAGGTACTGGGCGTTGAACCACCGTGCCTTTTCCGGGTCGAACCGTGCTCCCGACTTGCTGACCCGTTCGAGCGAGAAGAGGTCGATGAGCTCGGTCATGGAGAGAATCTCGGAATGGTCGTTGCCCGGGTTCCAGCCCAGCAGGGCCAGCAGGTTGACGAACGCTTCCGGGAAGTAGCCGTCCTCGCGGTAGCCCCGTGCCCCTTCGCCCCCGTCCTGGGGCGTCCACTGGAGCGGGAAGACCGGGAAGCCGAGCTTGTCGCCGTCCCGTTTGCTGAGCTTCCCGCCGCCGGTGGGTTTCAGCAGCAGCGGCAGGTGGGCGAACTGCGGCATCCGATCCGCCCAGCCGAACGCCCGGTAGAGCATCACGTGCAGCGGCAGCGACGGGAGCCACTCTTCGCCCCGGATCACGTGGGTGATCTCCATCAGGTAGTCGTCCACGATGTTGGCCAGGTGGTAGGTGGGCAGCGCGTCGGCCGACTTGTAGAGCACCTTGTCGTCCAGCGTCGCGCTGTGTACCGTCACGTGGCCCCGGATGATGTCTTCCATTTCGATCCGTTCGTCCTCCGGCATCCGGAACCGAATGGTCCACTGGTCGCCCCGTGCGATGCGCGCCCGGACCTCCTCTTCCGGCAGCGCGAGCGAGGTGGCCAGCCGACCCCGAACGGCGTAGTTATAGGCAAACGTTTCGCCCCGCTCTTCGTACTCTTTGCGGATGGCGTCCAACTCCTCCGGTGTGTCGAAGGCATAGTAGGCCCAGCCGTTTTCGACGAGTTGTTCGGCATATCGGAGGTAGATTTCGCGCCGTTCGCTCTGTCGATAGGGTGCGTGCGGTCCGCCGACTCCCACCCCCTCGTCGACCTCGATGCCGCACCACTTCAGCGACTCGATGATATAGTCTTCGGCTCCCGGCACGAAACGGTGCGAGTCGGTGTCCTCGATCCGCAGCAGAAACTGACCGCCGTGCTGGCGGGCGAAGAGGTAGTTGTACAGGGCGGTCCGCACGCCGCCCATGTGCAACGGCCCCGTGGGGCTGGGGGCGAAACGGACTCTGACCGGTCGATTGTCGTTCATCTCGTGGTGTGTTTTTTTGTGTGTTTTTGCAGAGGCGAAAATACAAACTTTATTCCATCCTACGCTCCTTGGAGACAGAATCGGGGCGAAAGAGCGATTTTTTATGTATATTTGTCCGAATGCGGGGGCACGTGCTTCTTTGACTCTCGGCAGGTGCGGGGGGAGGGGGTGCGGGAGACCCTGCTTTTTTGTGAACGCGCATGGATTACGGCCGCTTGTGGCGCACTGTCGTCAATAAAATACCGAAACTGCTGCTGTTGCTGGTGGTGCTTTACGCCTTGCAGCAGAACAAGCGGTTGCTGTTCGACGCCGCGGCGGACGAATCGACGGCGGGAGCTTCGGTGGCGGAGCTGCTGCGGGCCGATACGGCGTTGACGGACGCTTTCTGGGGGCGGCCCACGACCCTCGCGACGCAGGACTCGGTGATGTACGAGGTGCGGTTCGACGGACGAACCGAGGGCGAGGCCGACGGCTATGTGATCGTCGGGCGCCGCGAAACGAACGGTCGACGGGGGATGGCGGGGCCGGTGCCGGTGGCTGTTTTTCTGGACCGGTGGGAGATTATTCGCGGTGTGCGGATGCTGCCCAATCGCGAGACGCCGCATTTCCTGGGGCTGATCCAGGAGGACAAACTGCTCGACCGGTGGAACGGCCGCTACTTGCAGGACCCGTTGCGGGCGGTGGATGCCACGGCCGGAGCGACCCATACGGCTCAGGCCGTGGTGGACAACGTCAACAGTACGCTGGCGGCGCTGCTGGGCAAAGTGCCGGTCGAGGCCAAGCGAACGGAGAGGCCCATGACCGACTACCTCGGCGAGTTTGCCGTTCTCTTTACGCTGGTGATGGCGCTGGCTTGTTTTCTCTCGCCCGAGGCCACGCGGCGCATGCGGGTGCCGGCTTTGGCGCTGACGGTCGTGGTGCTGGGTTTTTGGCAGGGGGCGTTTCTCTCCGTGGCATTGCTCTACCGGTGGCTGATCTTCGGAGCGACTCCGGCGATTCGCATCGGGGTCGTCGTGATGGCTATTCTCAGCATCCTCCTGCCGCTGCTGACTTCCAGGCGTTTTTATTGCTCGTATCTCTGTCCGTTCGGCGCGGCCCAGGAGCTCCTCGGAAAGGTCGGTATCAACCGGCCGATCCCGAAACGAATCCTCCACGTCGCACGATGGGTGCGGCGAGGATTTTTGGGGGCCATCGTGCTGTTGCTCCTGACGCTGCCTTACTTCGACCTGCGGAATGTCGAACCTTTCTCGGCTTTTCTCATCGGCTCGGCGTCGGTCGCGTCGGTGATGCTGGCGGTGGGGAGCCTCGTGGCCTCGCTCTTCGTCCAACGGCCTTGGTGCAGACTCCTCTGTCCTACGGGAGAGCTGATGGCGATCTTGCGCCGGCCGCTGCACTATCCGAAGGCGTGGTACAAAGGCGAAGAGCTCCGAAAAGCGGACGACGAACTACGTTGAAAGGATTGTGAATTTGTGAAATATTTAACAATCATTTGTTTGCCGTCTTTTGTGCGGCTACCTTTGCAACTCGTTCTTTGGTGAACCGTACGGAACTGTTCTCTTTGTGAACAAAGAGAACCAGAAAAACTTTAGCACGCATCCCGTTGGGATGCTTTGGCCGTGTCAGCCCGGTGTTTGGGTGGGGACGTTTGGCGGAGGCGCGCATTGGCTGCGAAAACCTTAAGCGCGCCTCGCCGAACGCCCCACCCACAACCTGAGGACTGCGGAGCCTAAGGCGTAGCGTATGCTAGCTGAAAGTTCTTTGGGTCCCTTTCTTTCAAGAAAGGGACAGTACCCTCCGGTCACCAACGAAAGTTAACGGAAGATTAAACACTAAAAAATAAGGAAAAGAGAGATGTTAAAAGGACAACCCAAAGGTTTGTTCGTGTTGGCATTGGCCAACATGGGCGAGCGGTTCGGCTACTACACCATGCTGGCCATTTTTGTGCTTTACATGCAGGCCAAGTTCGGTTACACGGCCGACCAGACGAGCACGACGTTCGGTATTTTTTTGAGTATGGTCTATTTTCTGCCGTTGTTCGGCGGTTTGTTGGCGGACAAGGTTCTCGGCTACGGGAAGACCATTGCGCTGGGGATCGTCGTTATGTTTGCCGGGTATTTCTGTTTGGCGATTCCGACCGGTGTCGGGATCGGGGCTCAGGTGGCGATGTTCGGCGCGCTGGCTTTGATCGCTCTCGGGACGGGGTGTTTCAAGGGGAACCTGCAGGCTTTGGTCGGCAACCTGTACGACGATCCGAAGTATAGCGCCAAGCGGGATATTGCCTTCAGTATCTTCTACATGTGTATCAATATCGGGGCTTTCTTCGCGCCGTCGGCGGCCGAGGGGGTTTCTAATTACTTCCTCGAGAAGGACGGGTACACTTACAATGCGGATATTCCGACCCTGGCGCATCAGTTGCAGGACGGCACGATATCGACCGAAGCGATGGCCAAATTCACCGACCTGGCGGCTCAGCAGGGGTATACGGGGAACGACTTGGCGCAGTTCGGCGAAAGCTACATCACCAGCTTGGGTAAATCGTACAACTACGGGTTTGCGGTGGCTTGCCTCTCGTTGATCGTTTCGATGATTATCTTCGTCGGCTTCCGGAAGTACTACAAGGCCGCCGACAAAACCGAAAAACAGAAACAGGCAGAACACAATCCGAATGCCGTGGAACTCACCCCGCAACAGGTCAAGGATCGGTTGGTGGCTTTGGGACTGGTGTTTGCGGTGGTGATCTTCTTTTGGATGTCGTTCCATCAGAACGGCTTGACGATGACCTTCTTCGCGCGCGACTATACGCAGACGGCGGTCAGCGGGTTCGACCGTTTCGGATTCTCGCTCTTGACTTTGCTGCCGTTCGCGGTTTGCTTCTACGGTGTGCTTTCGCTGTTCCAGGGGACGACCGGTCGGGCGAAAGCTTTCGGAGCCTTGTTCGCTGTGCTGGGCGGCGGAGCCGCTTGGTGGGCTTACAGCGCTTTCCCGGCGCAGATGTCCATTACGCCGCAGATCTTCCAACAGTTCAACGCTTTCTTTATCGTCCTCTTTACGCCGATTACGGTGGCTTTCTTCTCGTGGCTCAACAAGAAGGGCAAGGAACCCAGCGCGCCGCGTAAGATCGGTATCGGGATGGTGATTGCGGCTCTCGGTTTCGTGTTGTTGGCGGTGGCTTCGGTAGGGTTGCCGACGCCCCATGCGCTCGAGCAGATCGGGGGCTTGAGCGAAACGGCTCGCGTGTCGCCGAACTGGTTGATATCTACGTACTTCGTCCTGACGATCGCCGAACTCTTCCTCAGTCCGATGGGGATCTCGTTCGTCTCCAAGGTCGCTCCGCCGAAGTACAAAGGCTTGGCACAAGGCGGCTGGTTGGCGGCCACGGCCGTGGGCAACTACCTGGTGGCGATCATCGGTTACCTCTGGGGCGGAATGCCTCTTTGGATGCTTTGGGGTATTCTGGTCGTTTGCTGCGCGGTGTCGGCCATCTTCCTCTTCAGCGTCATGAAAAAACTCGAACGGACGACACAAGATGCTTAATATTACATGCGATTTTTCTATGTTGTCTGTGTGTTGAGTTGTATGGAACCGTACCTTTTCTGAAGAAAAGGTACCCAAAAGACTTTCAGCTAGCATACGCTACGCCTTAGGCTCCGCAGT
>CAJTNK010000007.1:0-890 GCA_910577885.1 uncultured Rikenella sp. | reverse complement strand
GGATGCGTGCTAAAGTTTTTTTGGTTCTTTTTGTTCACAAAAAGAACAGTACCCTCAAACCAACCGGAGACTACAGCGAAAAATAGTATGAAATTTGCTATAAGAGCCGGAGAAGAGAACAAGGTCTTCTCCGGCTTTTTTCGTTATATTTGCCGAGTGCGGGAGCGAAAGAGCCTGAGACCCCGAATTGTAGCGATCTAAGAGTATTTATGAAGAGAATTATTTTCACCGGTTTGTTTTTGTTTGTGGTGTCCGTCGGTATGGCGCAGGTCAAGGGTTTCGGCTTCGGTCCCCGTGTGGGTTTGAATTTTGCGGATTATCTGAATAGCCCGGGTCGTTCGCGGACGGGGTTGTACGGAGGGTTGTTCGTGGATTATAATATCACGCATCGGTGGGGGTTCGAGACGGGGGCTTATTATTCGCAGCTCGGGTCGGCTCAGAATGTCGAGCCGGGGCATGCCGGGAAGACGGTCCACCGGATGGATTATCTGTCGGTGCCGTTGGTGGCTAAGTTCAATTTCCTGGGCGGTTTCCGGGCGATTGCGGGGGTCGAGGGGCTCTTCAAGCTCTCGGCCGACTGCAAGGAGAAGGGGCAGCCGGCCAAGAAAATCGAAGGAAATGTGCGGTCGTCGAACTTGGCGTTGACTTTCGGGGCGGGGTATCTGTTTCGCTGCGGCCTGGACTTGTCGGTTTCCTATTCGAAAGGGATTCACAGCTCGATCACCGGCCTGGGGAAGACCACCTGTCCGACCTATTTCCGGATTGCCGCCGGGTGGCGCATCATCGGAACGAATCATTGATACGTTAATTTGCAACTCGTCTTTGGTGGCCGGATAGAACTGTTCTCTTTCTGAAGAAAGAGAACCAGAAAGACTTTCGAGGATGCTTGC
>CAJTNK010000006.1:42570-46458 GCA_910577885.1 uncultured Rikenella sp. | reverse complement strand
ATGCGTTCGGAAGTCTTTTGGGTACCTTTTCTTCAGAAAAGGTACAGTACCCTCCGGCACAAAGACCGTTTGCGAAATTGACCGAAGCAGCACAAGGGAAATGAAGGTAAAAGGTACAGTACCCTCCGGTGTTCACTAAAAATAAATCAATTCATTTATACAGTCTGTTTATGAGTAGTATCATTGAGCGATATTTTCCGGAATTGACGTCTCGTCAGCGGGAGCAGTTCGAGCGGATGGGGGAGGTGTATCGGGAGTGGAACACGAGGATCAATGTCGTGTCGCGGAAGGATATCGAGCAGATTGACGAGCACCATATTTTGCATTCGTTGGCGCTGGTGAAGACCGGATTGATCGTGCCGGGCGAGACGGTGTTGGACGTGGGTTGCGGGGGTGGTTTTCCGGGAATCCCCCTGGCGGTGTACTACCCGGAGGTGCGGTTCACGCTGGTGGACAGCATCGGAAAAAAGATCCGGGTGGTGGAGGAGGTGGCCGGGGCGCTGGGGTTGACCAACGTGCGGGCTGTGCATAGCCGGGTCGAGGAGCTCGACGGCGGCCGGAGTCGCTTCGATTGGGTCGTGAGCCGGGCGGTGACGGACCTGAAAACCTTCGTGGGGTGGACTTGGGGACGCACCACGTATGGGATTCTCTACCTCAAAGGGGGCGACCTGTCGGCCGAGATCGCCGAGGCGGGACGCAGGACCGAGCAGTTGCCGATTTCGACCTGGTTCGCCGAGGAGTTTTTCGAGACGAAGAAGGTGCTGGTATTGCCGAAGCGGTAGGGAGCGCACGGCACGGAGAATCTAACAATCACACAGGAGAGATGAACCAGACGAAGATACGCGACACCGAGCAGATGCTCGAATGGGACCGCCGACACTTGTGGCACCCTTATACTTCGGCCGTGGCCCCGCTGCCGACCTATGCCGTGAAGCGGGCCGAGGGAGTTTGGCTCGAGCTGGAGGACGGGCGGCGGCTGATCGACGGGATGTCGTCCTGGTGGTGTGCCGTGCACGGGTATAACCACCCGCGGCTGAATGCCGCTGCCGAGCGGCAGCTGGGTGCGATGTCGCACGTGATGTTCGGCGGGCTGACCCACCGCCCGGCAGTGGAGTTGGGCGAGCGGCTGTTGGCGATGGTCCCGGGGGCCGACCTGCCGGAGGGAGAGGTTCGGAAGCCGGAGTTTGTCTTTTTTGCCGATTCGGGATCGGTGGCCATCGAGGTGGCGATGAAAATGGCCATGCAGTGGCAACACGCCCAAGGACACGCCGAGCGAAACGAGTTTCTGACGATTTGCGGGGGATACCACGGCGATACATGGAACGCCATGAGTGTCTGCGATCCGGTGGGAGGAATGCACACCCTGTGGAGCGGCCGGCTGGCGGTACAACATTTCGTGCCACGCCCGCCGGCGGCATTCGGGGCGGCGTGGGATCCGGCGGCCTTGGAGCCGGTCCGGAGAGCGTTCGAGGAGCATCACCGCACGTTGGCCGCCTTCATCCTCGAACCGATCGTGCAGGGGGCCGGCGGAATGTGGTTCTACCACCCGGAGTACCTGCGCGGGGTGGCGCAGTTGTGTCGCGAATACGGGGTACTGCTGGTGGCGGACGAGATCGCGACCGGCTTCGGACGGACCGGACGGATGTTCGCTTGCGAGTGGGCGGAGGTGGTGCCGGACATCTTGTGCGTAGGCAAGGCACTGACGGGCGGGTATCTGACCCTGGCCGCCGTGATCGCTTCGGGCCGGGTGGCGCGGGGCATCGACGGGCCGTTCATGCACGGCCCTACGTTTATGGGCAATCCGCTGGGATGTGCCGTGGCGTGCGAGTCGCTGAAACTGTTGACCGAAGGAGCGACCTTGGAACGGGTGGCGCAGATCGAAGCGATTCTGCGCGAAGAGTTGCTACCGCTCCGCGACCGGCTGGTTCCGGGGGAAGGGCGGGTGCAGGACGTGCGGGTTTGGGGGGCCATCGGCGTGGTCGAGGTGGAGCGGCCGGTGGAGATGGCGTCGATTCAGCGAGCCTTCGTGGAGGCGGGAGTTTGGGTACGGCCGTTCGGTAGGTTGGTGTACGTGATGCCGCCGTATGTGATCTCGGACGAGGAGTTGCGGAGGCTCTGCCGGGCGGTTTGCGCCGTCGTGGAGGCGGAGTGCCGGTAACGGCGCAGGGAGGCCATTCCAGTGGTAGAATAGAGAGACGGAAAGTCAATTTCGGCCTCGGATCCGCAGAAAAATCCGGTATCCCCAGAGCAAAGCCCTCAGATAAGCCCGTCCCAGCCGGCACGGCAGCCCCAACGCCCGCACCACCAGCCGGCTCAACGGCTGCAACTCGCGCTCCGGACACCGCACCATGTGCGGAATCCCCGCCTCCCACACCGCCGCCATCCACTGGCCCCGGTACCCGGCCGGAAACCGCCCCAAGTAGAGGTTTTTCATCCCGTACACGGCATTGAACACCGTTCTCCGCTCCACATTCGCATCCCGATCGGGCATCTCGGCCAACCGCCGCAAGATGTAGAGCAGCGAATCCATCTTCGCCACCGTCATTTCGCTCCGCATGATCGACCCGCCCCGCAAATGGTGGGCGTAGGTCATCCCCTCGACCGTCGCAACGCACGTCACATGCGGATAAGCCTCCATACACCACAGCGCATCTTCGTAAATCAGCCCTTCGCGGAACGTCAGCCCGTGGTCACGGATAAAATCCCGTCGAATCAGTTTATTGGTCGCATTGGTGAAGTTGAGCCGCCCGAACCCCTCGACCACCTCGGCCCGAGAGCCGTAGACCGGCCGACTCGGATCGAAATAGCTGGTCTCTTCCCCCGCCCCGCCGTCTTCTCCTTCCGTCTGCCGCTGCGGCACCACCCGTCGAAAATTGCCCTGCACCCAATCCGGCTCCCCCACTCCGTCCACACACGTCCGCCGGGCCATCGCCGCCAACGCCCCCGGTTCCAAGGCATCGTCTCCGTCGAGGTAAAAAATCCAATCCCCCGTCGCCACCGCCGTTCCCGTATTCCTGGCCGCCGACTGCCCCCGGTTCCGGATATGACGGATCAGGTGAAATTCCACCCCGTTTCCCTGTCCCTCGCCCTCGGCGCGCGCCACGAAACGTTCAACAACCGCCGCCGATTCATCCGTACTGCCATCTTCCACCACAATGCACTCCACCGCGACATCCCCCTGAGAGAACACCGACCGCAGACACCGCTCGACATAAGGCGCCACGTTATAGACCGGAATGATTACACTGATTTTCATACATTTACCCCCATCTCTACCGTTCCGCCCCTACCGCACGACGATATTCCGGACCACCTTCGCCCGCAACAACCCGTTGATGCGGGCAATGAGGATTTTCCGCCGCATAAAGACCTCTGCCCGCACCGCCGACGACGAAAAACCGACATACAACACGCCGTTCCGAATATAAACATCCTCGGTGCACCGCGCCACATACTCGCCGGCCACCTCGGCCCACAGCTCTACGGCCCGCCCCTCCATCGAGGCGGGTCCCAAGGCTCGTGTCCGGAAAAACTCTTCGAGCAGTTTTCCGACGCTCATCGGTTCAGTGCGTCGCATCGTATCGACTGTTTTTCGTGATGATTCATACTCGGTTCTCCCCCGGTAGCCCTTCGCTCCGCCCGGCCCCCGGGGTGGCAGCGACTCGCGCGACCCGTTGGGTCGCGGTTGCTCTACTTTCTGACCAACTACAAACAACCGGCAGAGAAAATTCGTCCTCGGGCGCGCCCCCCGGCGCCCGCTTTACAGCGGTCGCTGCGCTCCGAGGCCGCGCGATGCTTCGCATCGCGACTGGCTCAGCCAAGATCTCCCTATGACGGGCCGGACGCCCGGCGGAACTTTGCAAAGAAAAGCCCAGCCTTCGCGTGCCG
>CAJTNK010000006.1:0-42563 GCA_910577885.1 uncultured Rikenella sp. | reverse complement strand
CGGGGGGGATGGCCAAGGGGGCGAAGACCCCTTGGCTGCGTTCTTTGCCTACTTTCTGTCGCATCACAGAAAGTAGGAGCCCCCGCGGCTTGAGCGGGGGAGAGGAAAGAGATTGATTCTCCCCGAGAGGGTTGGGGCTTGACGGGGTGTGGGAGGCCAAACTGGCTGACCCGCCTTTTCTCGCCCGACAGGCCCGGTTGGAGTGCCCAGCGGCACCTGGAGGCAACGCAACTGAAAACCGTACGCACGGTAGAAGAGATTCTGCGGGACGATCCGGGCGTAGTTGAAGTCCAGGTAGTGGGCACGGGTGCCGGACACCGTCGACGACCAACTGAACCCGTTGACGCCGACACACCACAGTGTACCGTAACCTTTGTTATTTCCGGCGTCGCGGAAGCCCGGGGGTGCCGCTCGGCACGCGAACCGGGCCTGCCGGGGATTACTTGCATTGTCCGCGCGCCAGCGAAATCTTGTTCAAACGCGTACCCTGCGTTTGAACGATTTCGCTACTTAAAGCGTGGCGCGCGGTGCCGCTCGGCACTCGAAAGCTGGAGTTGGCTCGGCAGCAAGCTAAAACTGCCCTTACGCCGGGCAGGCGCGCCCATAGGGCGTCTTATTGGCCTGACGGAAGAGAAAAACAGCCTCCGTCCGCGCGCCTCCCCGGTCAGAAGAGCAGACCCATGCGCTGACGAGCCCACGGGATGACCAGTGCTGCCGGTTGGCCCTGGTCCAGAAGTTCGCGCATCCGGAGCATGTAAGGTTCCGAGTGCTTGTAGAACGCTGTCAGACCTTCGCACAGCGCGTTGATACGCTCGCTCGGATCGGTCGGCGAGGGGGTGAAACGGTGCTTAGGACACTCGCCGTGGCACAGCGGCAGGTAGCGACAGCGCAGACATTCCCGCGGCAGCGTGTTGCGTTTGTCGAGCCCGAACCGGAACTGCTCCGGACGCTCGAACAGCGTCCGGAGCGAGTCCGTGGCGATGTTGCCGAGCCGGTGGTCCGGGTAGACGAAGTGGTCGCAGGAGTAGACGTCGCCGTTGTGTTCCACCACCAGTGCGTCGCCGCACGTCTCGCAGAACGCGCAAAGCCCCGGCCTCACCCCGCACCAGCTGGCCAGTGTCGCGTCGAACATCTGGACAAAGTAGCTCCCCACGTCGCCCGTCACCCACTCGTCGAAAATGTCGTTCAGAAAACGCCCGTAGGCTGCCGAGCCGATCGACCACTCCGCGCGGTGCGATGCCGGATCGTCCGGGCTGACAATCACCTCGCGCGGCCAACCCTCGATCCGCCGGGTGTGCTCCACCACGGGCAGAAACTGCATGAAGCGACTCCCGATGCTCTTCATGAAGCGGTAAATCTCGCGCCCGCGGCCCTCGCTCGCCGCACTCACTGCCGAGAGGGTGTTGAACTCCGCCCCGTTCCGCGCCAGCAGCTCGATTCCCGCCATCACCCGGTCGAAAGTCGGTCTCTCGCCCCGGTCGAGCCGGTTGGCGTCATGCACCGAGGCCGGGCCGTCGATCGAAACCCCCACCAGAAAACGATGCTCGGCGAAAAACTGCGCCCACTCGGCCGTCAGCAGTGTGCCGTTGGTCTGTAGCGAGTTTTCGACCTGCTTGTCGCCCCGGTACTTCTGTTGCAGTTCCATCGCCCGGCGGAAAAAGTCCAAACCGGCCAGCAGCGGCTCGCCGCCGTGCCAGCAAAACGATACGACCGGCACTTCGTTCCCTTCGATATACTGTCGGATGAAGCGCTCCAACAGCTCGTCGCTCATCACGTCCGTCGGATGGGCTTTGGGCGCCTGGAGCGCCTTGTCGAGGTAGTAACAGTATCGGCAGTCGAGGTTACAGGTCGCGCCGACCGGTTTCACCATCGCGCCGAAAGCGGTGGCCCGGCTCCGTTTGAGGGCGTCGCCGAAGGTCAGGGTGGGCTTTTTTTTCATATCTTTGCAAAGATAGCGAATGGAAGACGTTTAGCCCCCTGCTCGGATGACGAAAAGACGATACGGACGAAAAAGAAACGCTCGCCGGACAAACCGACGGGCCGTTTGGGGATGGACGGTTGTGTGGCTGGTGCTGGTCGTGGTGGCGATTGCCTGCTCGCACCGCATGGTGCCGACCGAACCCCAAGGGCCCGGCAGAGGGGGCGGAGGACTCGAACTGCCGCTGCTCGGCGAACGGGATACGGTGATTTACAACGAGGAGGGGCGGTACACGTTTCTCTACCGGCCGGCCGACAAGGTGTCGCGTTGGGTGGCCTACAAGCTCACGAGCAGCGACGTGGCGGGCGAGGCGGGACGGAGCGACGCTTTTGCGGTGGATCCGCGGTTGGAACGTTACGGCTGGGTGTCGGCCAACCATGCCGACTACCGGGGGAGCGGCTATGACCGGGGGCATCTCTTGCCGTCGGCCGACCGGACCTCCTCCGAGGCGGCCAACCGGGCGACCTTTCTCTACTCCAACATGGCGCCTCAGCTGCCCAAACTCAACCGGGGGGCGTGGAAGGTGCTCGAAGAGCGACTACGCGGGTTGACGGCCGAGTACGATACGTTGTACATCGTGGTCGGGGTGGTGGTCGACGGTTCGCCGGAGCGACGGACGATCGGTTCCGGGGTCTCGGTGCCGGAGCTCTTCTTCAAAGCGGTGGCTTTGCGGCGGGCGGACTCTTTCCGCGGCGAGGCCTATGTCATGCCGAACGACACGGAACGCCTTGCGGGACGTCTCTTCTCGGATTTCGAGGTCTCGGTCGACAGCGTCGAACGATTGACGGGACTCGACCTCTTTCCGAATATCTCAAACTTTTGATAATTCGCTTTTTAGCATGATGTGCTGGAGGGTACTGTACCTTTTACCTTCGGTTTCCTCGCGTTACTTCGGTATAATGTGCAAACAGTTTTTTAGCGACGGGAGGGTACTGTTCTTTTTGTGAACAAAAAGAACCAGAAAAACTTTAGAACGCATCCCGCTGGGATGCTTTGGCCGTGTCAGCCTGGTGCTTTGGGTGGGGTTTTCCGGCGTGGCGCGATGAAGCAGTAATTACCTTACGCGCCCGCCGAGAAAGCCCCACCCATAACCCTGAGGACTGCGGAGCCTAAGGCGTAGCGTATGCTATCTCAAAAGTTTTTGGTGCCGCTTTTTACAAAAAGCGGCAGTCCCGGCTCGTAGCCAAACACGGTTCGCAAATTACCGAAAGCAAAACAAGCGAAGTTAGTAAGAACAGTTCCATCCGGGGACCCATGCAGAAAATGAGTAATTAAAAAAGATAGAGAAATGGAGAAAGTGATCGAGTGTGTTCCGAATTTCAGCGAGGGTCGTGATCGGGAGACGATCGGGGCGATTGCGGAGGCGGCCGGGAGTGTGTCGGGGGAGTATGTGTTGCATGTGGATAGCGGGGTGGCGGCCCATAGGACCGTAGTGACGTTTGCCGGTGAGCCGGGGGCGGTTGTGGAGGCGGCGTTTCGGGCCGTCGAGGTGGCGGCGCGGCGGATCGACATGCGGAGGCATCGGGGTGAACATCCGCGCATCGGGGCTACGGATGTGTTGCCGTTGGTGCCGGTTCGGGGGGTGTCGTTGGAGGAGTGTGCGGGGTTGGCGCGGGGGTTGGCCGAGCGGGTGGGGGAGGAGTTGGGGATTCCGGTCTACTGCTACGAGGCGGCCGCAGCGACGCCGCAGCGGCGCGGGCTGGAGGCGTGTCGGCGGGGGGAGTACGAGGGGTTGCCGGACAAGTTGAGCGGTCCGGACTGGAGACCGGATTACGGCCCGACGGCCTGGAGCGAGGCGGTGGCCAGGACGGGGGCGACGGTGATCGGGGCGAGGAATTTTCTGGGAGCGGTCAACTTCAACCTGGCCAGCTCGGGAAATCAGGCCGCGGATGTGGCTCTCGCCCGGGAGATTGCCCGGGAAATCCGTGCGGCGTCGGGCACTCCGTGGTCGTTGCCGACGGTGAAAGCCATCGGCTGGTGGATCGAGGAGTACGGCTGTGCACAGGTCTCGACCAACCTCACCGACATGCACGTCACGGGCATCGGAACGGCCTATCGGGCGGTCGTGGCCGCCGCCGAGCGACGCGGAACAAAGGTCACCGGAACCGAAGTGATCGGGTTGCTGCCGGAGTGGGCTCTGGTCGAGGCCACCGACGAACGGACCGTCTCTGCGGCGGTCAAAGCCTTGAGACTCGACTCCATGCGTCATCTCGGGCGAGGCTTCGACCCGGCCCGAAAAATCGTCGAAAGGCTCTTGAAATAACCTCCCGTTGTTTCTATACCCGTTCTTTAGCTATGGGAGGGTACTGTCCCTTTCTTGAAAGAAAGGGACCCAAAGAACTTCCGAGGATGCTTACGCATCCTAACTCTATCTCGGTACAGTGTCAGAACATTGGACTTTTCGGGCCACGGAAAAGGGCGCGCTTGAGGTTATCAAAACCTTAGCGCGCCCTTTTTTCTTGGCCCGAAGAACAAGAGGTTGAGAACTTTGTCGCCCGGATGGCTTTAAAGTGCGAAGCACTTTCGAAAGTTTTTTTGGTTCTTTTTGTTCACAAAAAGAACAGTTCTATCTCGTAGCCAAAAATCGGTTACAGAAACTATCGAGCGGGGTTATACGAGGGCAAGTTTCAAGACGTCGTCGAGCGTTTCGACGTAGTGGAACGTCAGTCCCTTGACGTACTCCGCCTTGATGTCCTCGATATCCTTGCGATTTTCAGCGCTGAGGATGATGTCCGTAATTCCGGCCCGTTTGGCTGCCAGGATCTTCTCTTTGACCCCGCCCACCGGAAGGACTTTGCCGCGGAGTGTCGTTTCGCCGGTCATGGCATACCGCGCCTGCACCTTGCGCCCCGTGAAAACCGAGGTCAGGGCCGTCACCATCGTGATCCCGGCCGAAGGACCGTCTTTCGGAATCGCCCCTTCCGGCACGTGGATGTGAATGTCGTTCTCGTCGAACATCGCCTGCGGGATACCCAGCTGTTCGGCATGGGCTTTCACCCACCCCAACGCGATCGACGCCGACTCCTTCATCACATCGCCCAGGTTACCCGTGATAATCAGGTTGCCTTTCCCTTTGTTGAGCGACGATTCGATGTAGAGGATGTCGCCGCCGACCTCCGTCCAGGCCAGGCCCGTCACCACCCCGACATGCTGGTTCCCCTCGTACATCTCGTTCAGGTAGCGAGGCACGCCGAGGATCTTTTCGACCGCCGCCGGCGTGATTTCCACCTCGAACTCCTCTTCCATCCCGATCTCCTTGGCCCGGTATCGTGCGATCTTGGCCATCAGTTTGTCCAGCGTCCGGACACCCGACTCCCGCGTGTAGCCCGAGATGATCTTCTCGATGGCCCGTTTGCCGATTTTGAGCTTGTCGGCCGGCACGCCGTGCGCCTCGAGCTGTTTCGGCAGCAGGTGCCGTTTGACGATTTCGATTTTCTCTTCCAACAGGTAGCCCGACACGTTGATCATCTCCATCCGGTCGCGCAAGGCCGACGAGATGTTCCCCACGTTATTGGCCGTCGCGATGAAGAGCACTTTCGAGAGGTCGTACTCCGTATCCAGGTAGTTGTCGTGGAACGTGCTGTTCTGCTCCGGATCCAGCACTTCGAGCAAGGCCGACGCCGGATCCCCGTGATTCGACTGTCCCACCTTGTCGATCTCGTCCAGGATAATCACCGGATTCGACGACCCGGCCCGCCGGATGGTTTGGATGATCCGGCCCGGCATCGCCCCGATGTAGGTCCGCCGGTGTCCCCTGATCTCCGCTTCGTCGTGCATCCCGCCGAGCGAGATGCGGCCGAACTTCCGCTTGAGCGACGCGGCCACGGACTTCCCGAGCGAGGTCTTCCCCACCCCCGGAGGCCCGTACAGACACAGGATCGGCGATTTCAAATCCCCCTTGAGCTTCAGCACCGCCAGGTGTTCCAAGATACGGTCCTTGACGTCGTCCAGCCCGAAGTGGTCTTTGTCCAGGAGCCGTTTGGCCCGTTTCAGGTCGAGGTTGTCTTTGGTGGTCTCCTCCCACGGCAGCTCCAGCAGCAGCTGCAGGTAGTTCATCTGGACCGAATACTCGGCCACCGCCGGATTCATCCGGTCCAGCTTGCCGAGCTCCTTGTAGAAGAGCTCCTTCACTTCGTCGCTCCACCGTTTGTTCTGGGCCTGTTCGCGCAGTTCGTCGAGTTCCCGTTCGGCCGGATTGCCGCCCAGTTCGTCCTGGATGGTCCGCATCTGCTGCTGCAGGTAGTACTCCCGTTGCTGTTGGTCGATCTCCTCTTTTACTTTGCTTTGGATTTCGCTCTTGAGCTCGATGAGCTGCAGCTCGCGCACCAGCACTTCGAGCAGCTTCCGCGCCCGGGCGATCAACCCCGGAGCCTCGAGCAGCGCCTGTCGATCCATGTCCGGCAGGTCGATGTTCGAACTCACGAAATTAATCAACCCCCGCCGGCTGTCGATGTTCTTGATGGCGAAGGTGGCCTCTTGCGGAATGTTGGGCGAGAGTTCGACGATCTTCAAGGCGATCTCCTTGACCGATTCCACCAGGGCTTCCAGTTCGACGTTCGTTTTTTCGGGCGCGAGGTCCTTGAGCGGTCGCACACTGGCCTTGAAGAACGGATCGGAGGTGACGAACTCCCGGATCTCGAACTTCTCTACGCCGTGCAGAATGACTGTCAGATTGCCGTTCGGCATCTCGAGCACCTTCAGGATCCGGGCCGCGGTTCCGACGGCATAGAGGTCCTCCGGACCCGGGTTTTCCACCTCGGCATCCTTTTGGAGCAGCGCCCCCAGCATCCCGCCGTTCTGTTCGACGTCGCGGACCAGTTTCATCGACTTTTCGCGTCCCACCGTGATGGGCGTGATGGCTCCCGGGAAGAGCACCGAGCTGCGGAGGGTCAGGATCGGGAGCACCTCCGGCATCGAGCCGGCTCCCGGGGTATCGTCGTCGTCCGACGAGACGATCGGAATCACTTGCGTTTTGCCGTCCAGCATGTCCGATATGCCGGCCAGCTGATCGAAACTGCTGTTGTTATTATCTCTCTTTTTACTCATACGTTCGTACTTTTCGGGATAAGGCCCTCTCTCTCCGCTTCGGCGGCGGGCCGTAAATTGCAAAAATAGGAAAAATCGACGATCCGAACCCGATCTCTGCCCCTTTTCGGCGTATTCCGAGGGGCGGAATGCGACAAATTCGGAAACTGTTTTGTAAATTTGTCCTCCGAAGCGTTTTACAAAAAACGTGCAAAAGCGCGTTTGGTTAAAAAATCGGACAAAATGACAGAGATACCTGCCAAATACGACCCGGCCCAGAAAGAGGACAAATGGTACCGGTACTGGATGGAGAACGGCTTTTTTCACTCCGAGCCGGACGGGCGCGAACCGTATACGATCGTGATTCCGCCGCCCAATGTGACGGGGGTGTTGCATATGGGCCACATGTTGAACAATACGATCCAGGACGTGTTGGTGCGTCGGGCGCGGATGCAGGGCAAGAACGCCTGTTGGGTGCCGGGGACGGACCATGCCTCGATTGCGACGGAGGCGAAGGTGGTCCAGAAGCTCGCCGCGGAGGGGATCCGGAAGTCGGACCTCACGCGCGAGGAGTTCCTCAAACACGCTTGGGCGTGGAAGGAGAAGCACGGCGGTATCATTCTCGAACAGCTCAAGAAGCTCGGGGCGTCGTGCGACTGGGAGCGGACCCGGTTCACGATGGACGAGCGGTTGAGCGAGGCGGTGATCCATGTTTTTGTGGACCTTTATAATAAAGGGAAGATCTATCGCGGGGTGCGGATGGTGAACTGGGATCCGGCGGCGCTGACGGCGATTTCGGACGAGGAGGTGATCTATAAGGAGGAACACGGGAAGTTGTACTACCTGCGCTATCGGGTCGAAGATCCTCGGCCGGGCGAGCCGGAGTATGCCGTGGTGGCGACCACGCGGCCCGAGACCATCATGGGGGATACGGCGATGTGTATCAACCCGGCCGACCCGAAGAATGCGTGGCTCAGGGGGCGGCGGGTCGTTGTGCCGCTCGTCGGGCGGTCGATTCCGGTGATCGAGGACGAGTATGTCGACATCGAGTTCGGGACCGGGTGCCTGAAGGTGACCCCGGCGCATGACGTGAACGACTATATGCTGGGCGAGAAGCATGGGCTGCCGAGCATCGATATTTTCAACGACAACGGTACCTTGTCCGAAGCGGCGGGGTTGTATGTGGGGCAGGATCGGTTCGAGGTACGGCGCGTGATCGAGGGGGATTTGCAGGCGGCCGGGCTGCTGGAGAAAGTCGAGGAGTATACCAACAAGGTAGGGACCTCGGAGCGGAGCGGGGCGGTGATCGAGCCGAAACTCTCCATGCAGTGGTTCCTGCGGATGGACGAACTCTCGAAACCGGCCTTGCGGGCGGTGATGGAGGATGTCGTTCGGCTCGTGCCGGCCAAGTTCAAGAACACCTACCGGCATTGGATGGAGAACGTCAAGGACTGGTGCGTGAGTCGGCAGCTGTGGTGGGGGCAGCGGATTCCGGCGTACTATATTCCGCAACATCTTGGAGGGGGATTCGTCGTGGCTGAGACCGTGGCCGAGGCGGTGCGGTTGGCGCGGGCCAAAACGGGGCATGACGCGTTGACGGAGGCCGACCTGACGCAGGATCCGGATGTGTTGGACACGTGGTTCAGCTCGTGGCTCTGGCCGATGTCGGTGTTCGACGGGGTCTTGGATCCCAAGAACAAGGAAATACAATATTATTACCCGACCAACGACCTGGTGACGGCACCCGAGATCTTGTTTTTCTGGGTGGCGCGGATGATTATCGCCGGGTATGAGTATCAGGGGGAACGGCCGTTCAGCAATGTCTACCTGACGGGGATCGTGCGGGACAAGTTGAGGCGCAAGATGAGCAAGTCGCTGGGCAATTCGCCCGATCCGTTGGACCTGATCGCGAAGTACGGGGCGGACAGTGTGCGGGTGGCGATGATGCTGTGCAGCTCGGCGGGGAACGACATTATTTGGGACGAGTCGTTGATCGAGCAGGGGCGGAACTTCGGGAACAAGATCTGGAACTCGTTCCGGTTGATCCGGATGTGGGACGACGGCGGTTCGGGCGCCGGGGCGGAACAGAACGAGGCTGCCAAAATGGCGGTCGAGTGGTTCGGGGCGCGGCTGGCGGCGGCGGTGGCCGAGATCGACGAACACTTTGCCGCGTTCCGGATTTCGGATGCACTGATGACCTTGTACCGGTTGTTCTGGGAGGATTTCTCGGGGTGGTACCTCGAGATGGTGAAGCCTGCTTACGGGACGCCGATGGATCGCACGACGTACCGGGCGACGATCGGCTTTTTCGAGCGGCTGTTGCAGCAGTTGCATCCGTATATGCCGTTCATTACGGAGGAAATTTGGCACTACATCGCCGAACGGGGGCCGCGGGAGTCCATTATGGTGAGCCGCTATGCGCCGTTGGCCGTGACCGAGGCGGGGAGCCGGCTCGTCGAACGGTTCGAGCTGGTGAAAGAGGTGGTCGGCGGGATTCGGAACGTGCGCAAGACCAAGAATATCGCTCAGAAGGAGCCGCTGGAGCTCGTCTATGCCGAGGACGAAAACTATCCGGCCGAGTTCGAGGCTGTGGTGGCCAAGATGGGGAACTTGTCGGGCGTGACACCGTTGGCTGCCGGGGCCGGGAAACCGGCCGGAGCGGCGTCGTTCCTGGTGAAGACCACCGAGTATTTCATTCCGCTTGGGGGGATGGTCGATGCGGGGGCCGAACGCGAACGGATCGCCAAGGAGTTGGAGTATGCGCGGGGGTTCCTGGCGAGCGTGATGAAGAAGCTCTCCAACGAACGGTTCGTGCAGAATGCGCCGGAGCAGGTCATTGCCAACGAACGGGCCAAACAGGCCGATGCCGAGGCTAAGATACGGGCGTTGGAGGCGCAGTTCGAGGCGCTGGGCGAATAACGATTTTTACTAACCTCGCTACACTTTTATGAATATGAAAAAACTTCTTTTTGTACTCGGCCTTTTGCCGTTGTTCGGTTGCAGCAAGGCTGCCGCTCCGGAGTCGCCGGAACGGTTGGCCGACGAGGCGTACGTCTCTTATTTTGAAAAGAGGCTCAACGGCGAAGACCACGGCGCGCTTTATACGGCGGGGACGGCGCTGACGGCAGACCGAGTGGCGCTGGCGCGGGATACGGTGTGGAACTCGTGGCGGGCTGCCAACCGGGCTTTTGCGGAGGATAAACTGATTGCGCTGAATCCGTTGAACCAGACCCATAGCGGACGGTTCGACCTGACCGCTTACGAACCCAAGGCCATCATGCCGTACTACTACGGCACGAAGGGAGCTGCTCGGCCGGAGGCGGGGTGGCCGTTGTTCGTCTATATGCACGGCTCGGGACCGAAGGAGAGCGAGTGGAACAATGGGTTTGTGTTGGGATCGCGGTTTGGCGATGCGCCGTCGGCCTATTTCATTCCGCAGATCCCGAACGAGGGAGGGTACTACCGCTGGTGGCAACGGGCCAAACAGGAGGCTTGGGAACGGCTCTTGCGGCAGGCTTATCTTTCGGGCGAGATCGATCCGAACCGGGTCTACTTCTTCGGCATCTCGGAGGGGGCGTACGGGAGCCAGCGGCTGGCTTCGTTCTACGCCGACTACCTGGCCGCTGCGGGGCCGATTGCCGGGGGCGAGCCGTTGGAGAATGCGCCGGCCGAGAACTGTGCCAATATCGGCTTCTCGCTGCGCACCGGGGCGAATGACCTGGGCTTCTGCCGCAACGAACTGACCCAGGCGGCGTTGGAGGAGTTCGATCGGCTGGCGGCCGAGCATCCGGGATACTATGAGCATAATATTCAAGTGGTTCCGGGGGCGACGCACACGTCGATCGACTACAACCCCACCACGCCGTGGATGAAGAACTACACGCGGAATCCGTGGCCGAAGTACTTCTTTTGGGAGGACTTCGCGATGGACGGACGCTATCGGGACGGATTCTACAACCTGGCGGTCGTCGAACGGTCGGACGACGGCTCGGCTCGGTCGTGCTACGAGATGACCATCGTCGACAACACCGTCGACCTGAAGGTCAGCACCATGACCGCCGAGGTCACGGCCCGGACCTCGAAATGGGACCTGCCGCTGAAATGGGCCAAAACCTACACGCCGGCGACCAAAGGTCGGGTGATCGTCTACCTGAACGACAAATTGGTGGACCTCTCGCGGCCGGTGAAGATCCTGGTCAACGGGCGCGAGGCTTTCAACGGCATGGTGGAACTCAACACGGCCAACCTGGTGAACAGTTGTGCCACGTTCTTCGACCCGGAACGGCTCTTCCCGGCGGCGGTCGAAGTGACGGTGCGGTAGGCTGGGTGCGCTGTGCGGGGGCCTTTTGTGCCCTTGTGCCCCTGCCCTTGTTTTCGATCAAAATGACAGCTCTCGGGCTGTCATTTTGGCATGAAACGGGTGCCAACGGGGTTTGGCACAGAATATGTAGAATAACGGGCCGCGTCCGCTGTGGCGGACGCCGACGAAACTAACAACACAAAACATACAAAAAAACCATGAAAATTAAACCGTTAGCAGATCGCGTGCTGATCGAGCCGAAACCGGCCGAAGAGAAAACCGCATCGGGACTCTTCATCCCCGAAACGGCCAAAGAAAAACCCTTGGCCGGTACGGTTGTGGCTGTCGGACCGGGCACTGAAGAGGTCAAAATGGAGGTCAGCGTAGGCGATCAGGTGCTCTATGGCAAGTATGCCGGTACCGAAGTCTCGGTCGACGGCAAGGACTACCTCATCATGAAGCAAAACGATATCTTGGCGATCATCTAACGGTCGCTCATTAATTTTTCATTTAACCGTTCCTTTGCCTACCAAAACCGGAGGGTACTGTCCCTTTCTTGAAAGAAAGGGACCCAAAGAACTTTCAGATAGCATACGCTAAGCCTTAGGCTCCGCAATCCTCAGAGTTGTGGGTGGGGTTCTTTTAGGCGCGCTTCATGCGAACTAAAACTTAGGCGCGCCCAAAAAGAAGCCCCACCCAAACACAAGGCTGACACGGCCAAAGCATCCCAGCGGGATGCGTTCTAAAGTTTTTTTGGTTCTTTTTGTTCACAAAAAGAACAGTTCCAGCTGGTTAGGCTAAGAAAAGGAATAGATAAAAAAGAACAGTTAAAGGATTATGGCAAAGCAGATCATATTTGACAGCGAGGCAAGAGAACAGTTGAAAGCCGGTGTTGATGCGTTGGCGAATGCGGTGAAGGTGACGTTGGGTCCAAAAGGTCGGAATGTGCTGATTGACAAGAAATTCGGTGCGCCTCATGTAACGAAGGACGGGGTGAGTGTAGCGAAGGAGGTTGAGTTGGAGGATCAGGTGGCTAATATGGGTGCTCAGTTGGTGAAAGAGGTGGCATCGAAGACCAACGACGATGCGGGTGACGGGACGACGACGGCCACGGTTTTGGCACAGGCGATCATTACGAACGGGATCAAGAATGTCACGGCGGGGGCCAATCCGATGGACCTCAAGCGCGGGATCGACAAAGCGGTGGAAGCCGTGGTAGCCGATTTGCAGAAGCAGAGCCAGCAGGTGGGCGACGACATCAGCAAGATCGAACAAGTGGGGACGATTTCGGCCAACAACGATTCGACGATCGGGAAGCTGATTGCCGAAGCGATGGGGAAGGTGAAGAAAGAGGGGGTTATTACGGTCGAAGAGGCGAAGGGGACCGAAACGCATGTGGATGTGGTCGAAGGGATGCAGTTCGATCGCGGTTACATTTCGCCGTATTTCATGACCGATCCGGAGAAGATGGAGGCGGATCTCGAGAAACCCTACATCTTGATTACGGACAAGAAGGTTTCGACCATGAAAGAGCTGTTGCCGGTGCTGGAACCGGTGGCCCAGAGCGGTCGGGCTCTGTTGGTGATTGCCGAGGATGTCGACGGGGAGGCTCTCTCGTCGTTGGTGCTCAATAAGTTGCGCGGGACGTTGAAGATCGCGGCGGTCAAGGCTCCGGGGTTTGGCGATCGGCGTAAAGAGATGTTGCAGGACATCGCGATCTTGACCGGTGGGATTGTCATTAGCGAAGAGACCGGGCTGAAGCTCGACGGGGCGACGATCGAGATGCTCGGTTCGGCCGAGAAGGTGACCTTGACCAAGGAAAATACGACGATCGTCAACGGTGCGGGCAAGAAAGAGGCTATCAAAGACCGGGTGGCTCAGATCCGCAAGCAGATGGAGGCATCGACGTCGGATTACGACAAAGAAAAGCTCCAGGAACGTTTGGCGAAGTTGGCCGGCGGTGTGGCTGTACTCTACGTGGGGGCGGCTACGGAGGTCGAAATGAAGGAAAAGAAGGACCGGGTGGACGATGCTTTGGCGGCAACGCGTGCTGCGGTGGCCGAAGGGATCATTCCGGGCGGTGGGGTGGCCTATATCCGGGCTACTGCGGCGCTCGAAAAGCTCAAGGGCGACAACGAGGATGAAACGACCGGGATTCACATCGTGAAACGCGCTATCGAAGAGCCGTTGCGTCAGATCGTGGCCAATGCCGGGGGCGAAGGTTCGGTGGTGGTGAACAAGGTCAAGGAAGGAAAGGCGGCTTTTGGGTACAATGCCCGCACGGACGAGTACGAGGATATGTTCAAAGCGGGGATCATCGATCCGACGAAGGTGGCTCGTGTGGCGTTGGAGAATGCGGCTTCGGTGGCATCGATGTTCCTGACTACGGAGTGCGTTTTGGCCGAAATCAAGGAAGAAAATCCGGCTCCGGCTATGCCGGGCGGCATGGGAGGGATGGGCGGCATGATGTAGTCGCCGGTCGATTCTCTTAGGCTTTTTTATCAGGGACGACGGGTCTTTCGGCATCGTGGATGCCGGGAGACCCGTCTCTTTTTGCGGACAGAGACCGTTTTTCTCTTCCGGATGGGTGCCGCTCGGCACGCCCACCGGGCGTTTTGCCGGGGTTTTCTTTGGCAAAGTTTTCTCGCCCGGATGGCTAGTAGAACGCCCTATGGGCACGCCTCCGCGGCGCACCCGTTGGGTGTTTTGCCGGGGGTGCCGCTCGGCACTCGAAAGCTGGGTTTTTCTCGGAAAATTTCTCGTCCGTCAGGCCCTAGCAAAACGAAGTTTTGCCCGCTCGCCGCGAGCACGCGGGGCCCGCGCGGCCGACGCGTTCGCGTCACGGCGGCCGGCCTTTATCCGGTGTAGACACAGCTTGTTTCGAGTGCCGAGCAGCACTCGCGCGCGACTGCTGGAGAAGGATATTGGCGAAACAACGTGAGTTGTTTTGCCAATATCCGCCAGCGCGCGGACAAAAACTGTTTTCGTGCCCAGATGGCCCCAGCAAAACGAAGTTTTGCCAGCTCACCGCGAGCACGCGGGGCCTGGCCGGTCCGAGGCCAGTTTTAGCTTTTTGCCGAACGATACTGGTCGCCCGCCCGCATTAGAAGGGATTTCAGTCGTTGTGCGCGAGCACAATCGAGATGAAATCCCAGCGGGCGACCCCTGAGTTTGCATTACAAAATGCCGAGCGGCACCCGCGCGCCACGCCTTAAGAGCGATTCAACTATTTTGCTAACCGCAAAATAGAATGAATCGCCTAGGCGCGCGGCCGGAAAGTGATTTTCACGAAAAGCAAGTCGTCGGCAGCGGTCTTTGCCGAGCAAAACCCAGTCTTCGCGTGCCGCTTGGTACTGGCTCCCGTCGGGGATGTCAGTCGTCATGGGGGAGATCTCGGCCGAGTTTTGGGCGGGGTTCATTGCGACCTTCAGGTCGCCGGCCTCGGTTTTAAGATAGAGACTACCCTGTTCGAGTGTCCGCATCCTGTCTCTCGGTATTCGCTTTTAGGTAGGATTGGAGAAAATTCGGTCTAAAATTGGGCGAGAAAAGCGATCCGACAGAATAATAATTGCGAACGGTAGAAGAAAAAACAGCGGGGCTGACGGTAAATCGTCAACCCCGCTACTTATGGTAAACCCACATAAGTAATCTTCCGTTACATACGGTGTCAGGTTTACTTACAGATTACTTATTATTCGAAGTCGTTGCTTTCTTATTCGCCTGCCGATCTTTCTTGACGATGGTCAAGTTTTCGAACGCCCGGACAGCATCTTCACGCGTGGCATAATTACACGGCACCACCGTCCGTCCCTGAATATCCACCAAGCCGAACAGCCCGTTGCTTTCCACCACCGCAAGCCCGTTCGAGAAGATCGTCGCGCTGTCGTAAATGGTCGGAATAAACTCCTGTCCCAAGGTATTCACAAATCCGTACCGTCCGTTTTTCGAAACCCGTGCCACCCCGTCTACGAAGTTCGAGATTTCGTCGTACTGTACCGGAATGATTTCATCCCCCATATACGAGAGGTAACCGTACTTCCCGTCCCGCGAGGCAAAAGCCAACCCCGTTTCATCGAACGGTGCAATTTCTTTGTAAATTGGCGGTGCGATCTGGTTTCCTGCATTGTCGATCATCCCGAACCGTCCATCTTTGTACACCAGGGCGATTTTGTTTTCGAACTCGTCGATGGCATTGTAGATACACGGCGCCAACTCATACCCCGACAAGTTGATAAGCCCGCATTTCCCGCGTTTCCAGATCATGGCGATCCCGTCCTGGAAGTCGGTGATTGCGTCGTAGTTCACACTGGCCACTTCCCGTCCCGAACGGTTGATCAAGCCGTAGTATCCGTTTCGTTTCACCTTGGCGACCCCGTCCTGGAACGGCGACACCGAGTCGTAAACCGGCGCCACGATTTCCACCCCGAGGGTATTGACAAACCCGAACCGTCCGTCGCGTTTGACTTTGGCGAGCCCTTCCTGGAACGGCGCGATACTTTCGTAAATGATCGGCGTAAAGACGCGTTGCGTCACGTCCATCAAGCCGTATTTCCCATTTTGTTTTTTCACGGAGATCCCGTCCTGAAAAACGCCGGGCTGCATCACCTCGCCCCCCTGGCCCCAGGCCGACACCGCCACGAAAGCCATGGCCAATGAGAGTAATAGATGTTTCATATTGATTGAGTGTGTATCTGTTTGGTTTCGAGTGCGGTCCGACTCTCTTTCGATCCTTTCCGAAAGGCGTCTGTCCGCTGTTTTTAGTCGTCTCTTACCCGACAAAAGTAGAAATGATTTTCCAATAAATCAATATTCGGGCTTAAAATTTTGTTGTCGGACGGCGATTATTCGGGGGAATGGTTCGGTTCGGGTGTTTTTTTGTGTGCCGTGTGGGGACATCCGGCACAGGGCCGGGAGCCCGGCGGACACTCGCACCCGCAGGCTCCGTTGCGGCGATGCTCTCCGCGCAGCCGCCGGACGATTCGCCACAATCCCCACAGACCGCACCCCACGACGATCCATAATACGATCCACTCTTGATCCATGAGTTGTTCTGTCCTAATTGTATATGTGTCGTAAGACGTCTCAGGCGAGGAGTCGTCCGATTTGGTAGACCAGCCCCGAGACCACCCACGCGAGCCCCGTCGTGTAGACCACCGTGAAGAGGGCCCACCGCCAGCCCGCTTCTTTGCGGATGGCGGCGATGGCGGCGATGCACGGGAAGTAGAGCAGGATGAAGATCATCATGCCGTAGGCGACCAGCGGCGTGTAGACCGGCTGCCCGGCTCGCGGCCCCGAGGTGTAGCGTTGCGCCTGGAGGCTGCGGATCAGGGCTCCGTCGGCCTCGGTGTCGGCTTCGGGCTCCGCGGCGGCGGAAACGCCCGCTGCAGCACCCGACACCGGCTGGTTCAGAACCGACATCGTGCTCACGACGATCTCTTTGGCGGCGACGCCGCTCAGCAGACTCACGCCGATCTTCCAGTCGAATCCCAGCGGCCGGATGGCCGGTTCGATGGCGTGGCCGATGCGCCCGATATAGGAGTGCTCGGCCTGCCATTCGGTCAGTTCGTCGGGCCCGAGGGCGGCTTGTTGTTCGACGGAGGGCCTCGGGTAGTGGCCCAAACCCCAAACCAGGACCGAGGCCAGCAGAATCACCGTTCCCATCTTGCGCAGGTACTGCGACCCTTTGTTCCACATGTGTCGCACCACGCTGCGCGCCGTCGGAATCCGGTAGGGCGGCAGCTCCATCACGAACGGGGCTTCGGCCCGGTGGAAGAGCAGCCGTTTGAGCAGCAGCGACGAAAGAATCGCCATGCCGATCCCGACCACGTAGATCGACATCAGCACCAGCCCCTGGCCCCGCGGGAAGAAAGCCGAGATCAACAGTACGTAGACCGGCAGCCGCGCCGAGCAGGACATGAAGGGCATGATGAGCATCGTCAGTAGCCGGTCCTTCCGGCTTTCGAGGGTCCGGGTGGCCATGATGGCCGGTACGTTGCAGCCGAATCCCATCAGGAGCGGGATGAACGATTTGCCGTGGAGTCCGATGCGGTGCATGAAGCGGTCCATGAGAAAGGCCGTTCGCGCCATGTATCCGGTGTCTTCCATCAGGGAGATGAAGAAAAAGAGGATCAGGATCTGAGGCAGGAAGACGATCACTCCGCCGACGCCGCTGATGACGCCGTCGACCAGCAGGTCGCGCAGCGACCCTTCGGGCATCGTCTCCGAGACCCACTCGCCGAGCCGCTCGATCCCGGCTTCCATCCATCCGGCCGGGATCTCGCCCAGCGAGAAGGTGGCCTGGAACATGATCCACATCAGGAGCAGAAAGATCGGGAAACCCCAGATCCGGTGGGTCATGATGCGGTCGATGCGGGTGGCTTTTCGGTTTTTGTCGGCGCTGCCCGAGACGAAGGTCTCGTTCAGCGCCCCGGCGATAAACCCGTATCGCGCTCCGGCGATCACCGTCTCGGTCCGGTCGTTGTAGAACCGCTCGAGGCGGGCCGTTTCGTGGTCGACGGCCTGTCGGATGGCCTCGAAATTCTCGGTCTCCCGCAGCCGCGACAGCGTCTCCCGGTCGCCCTCCAGGAGCTTGATGGCCAGGTAGCGCGACGAGTAGTGGGCCACGATGTCGCAGTTCTCCCAGATCATCTCCTGCAGGGTGGTGATGCTCCGTTCGATGTCCTCGCCGTAGTTGATGTGGATGTGGCGTACGGTGGGTTCGTTGTCCTCGAAGACGTCGACGACGCGGTCGAAGAGGCGGTCGAGTCCCTCGCCGCGCGAGGCGACGGTCGGCACGATCGGGATCCCGATCATCCGCCCCAACGCCTCGTAGTCGAACCGGGCGCCGCTGGCCTCCAGTTCGTCGTACATGTTCAGGGCGATCACCACCTTCAGGTTCATGTCGATCAGC
Organism: uncultured Rikenella sp.; assembly: GCA_910577885.1. GTDB lineage: Bacteria > Bacteroidota > Bacteroidia > Bacteroidales > Rikenellaceae > Rikenella. The sequence continues at coordinate 24,350 of CAJTNK010000006.1, read as the reverse complement.
TGGGTGGTCAGAAAGAGATTCCGCTCCAGGTTCGATGCGTCCACGACGTTGATGACCACGTCGGGCATCTGCTCCAGAATATGTCGCCGCACATACAGCTCCTCGGGGGTGTATTCGGTGATGGAGTAGGTGCCGGGCAGGTCGGCCAGGCGCAGCGTATAGCCTTGGTGTCGGGCGGTGGCCTCTTTGGCTTCGACCGTCACGCCGCTGTAGTTGCCCACCCGTTCGTGCGAGCCGCTGGCCAGGTTGAAGAGCGATGTTTTGCCGCAGTTCGGGTTGCCCACCAAGGCGACGTTGACGGTGCGGCCGGCCTGGTGCAGGAATCGGTTGGCGGTTTGGTCTTCGACCACGGCCGGTGCGGCGGTCGGCTCGTCGGCCGACCGACCGACGAACGGGGTCACTTCGATCAGGTCGGCTTCGCTCCGCCGCAAGGCGATGCGGTAGCCCATGATCTCGTACTCCACGGGATCGAGCAGCGGGGCGTTCTTGATGACGGTCACCCGCTTGCCGCGCACGAAGCCCATCTCGGTGATCCGCTTGCGGAACGAGCCGTGGCCCAGTACTTTGGTGATGATGCCGCTCTCGGAGGTGGCGAGGGTCGACAGGCGTCGGCCGTTGGTGTCGTTTTCCATATGCGTCTTCTGCACAATATTGTACGGAACCTTACCCCGCCGCCAAGGAAGGGTTCCCTGAATATGGGCGCAAAGGTAAGGTGTTCCGTCGCGCGGTGGTATCCCCGATTGTGGGGAAAAACGGCTCGCGGGATCCCCTTTTATAAGGATAATAAGGAGAACCCTGCCTCTGGTGTCGCCCTCCCCGTCGTCCGCTTTCGCGAGGCTACAGCTTCAGCAGTGCCTCCAGGTTGTGGAACCGGTTGTGGTAGTCGTCCATCGACCGCCGGATTACCTCCTTGGCCTCTTCGGCGCCATAGATGTGGGTGATTTCGACGTTGCGTTTCTCGCCGGGCAGGTCCTTGTAGGTCAGGAAGTAGTGGCGCAGCCGCTCCACCACCAGCGGCGGCAGCTGCGAGATGTCGTCCACCTTGCCGTACACGGCGTCGTGCATCAGGACGGCGATGATTTTGTCATCGGCTTCGTCGTGGTCGATCATCCGGATCCCGCCGACCGGCTTGGCGTGCACCAGGATATCGCCGTGCGTGATGGTCTTCTCGGTCAACACGCACACGTCCACCGGGTCGCCGTCGCCGTGGATGTCGGTCCGCTGCAACGCCTCGTTGCTGAGCGCCGCTACCAGCTCGCCGCTGTAGCTCTGCGGCAGAAATCCGTACAGCGCCGGAACCGTATTGGAATACTTCTGCGGCCGGTCGATGAACAGGTAGCCGGACTCCTTGTCCACTTCGTACTTCACGGTGTCGGTCGAGACGATCTCAATAAAACACGTCACCTTATCCGGTGCTTCGTCCCCGATGTTCACCCCGTGCCACGGGTGAGACTTATAACGCAGGCCCATCAACTGGCCCACAATCGGATCCATCAATTTTGACATAACAACTGACTACATTTATTTTCTTTACTCTATTCTCGATCGTACTTTGGCAGCCGGCTGGAACCGTTCTTTGTTATCTTCGTTTGCCTCGCGTTACTTCGGTAAAATTTGCAGTCGTTCTTTAGCTACCGGAGGGTACTGTACCTTTTCTGAAGAAAAGGTACCCAAAAGACTTCCGAGCGCATCCCGTTGGGATGCTTTGGCCGTGTCAGCCTGTGTTTGGGTGGGGATTCTTTTTGGGCGCGCTTCATGCGAGCTAAAACTCAGGCGCGCCTAAAAGAACCCCACCCATAACTCTGAGGACTGCGGAGCCTAAGGCATAGCGTATGCTATCTGAAAGTTTTTTTGGTTCTTTTTGTTCACAAAAAGAACAGTTCCGGCCCGTAGCCAATGACGGTCGGCAAACTACACGAAAGCAAGACGAGAGAAGCGAAGATAGTAAGAACAGTTCTCTCCGGTACAAAGAACGTTAAGAAGTATAGTTAAGCAGTTATTTAGAGATTCTTTTAGCGAGGTTGGGCGTGGTGTAGACCCCCATCGATCCGTCGTGGAGTCCGAAGACGAGGTATCCTTCGAGTTCGGGATGGCGAGCCAGGAGCGCTTTGCTTCGTTCGAGTCCCAGTACCATGCAGGCCGTGGCATAGCCGTCGGCCACGGCCGCCGTCGGTGCGATGATGGTGGCCGAGAGCAGGTTGTGGACCGCCGGGCGGAGCGTGTGCGGGTCGATGGTATGGGTGACTTTGTTTCCGTTCTCGTCGTAGGCGAATTTCCGGTAGTTGCCCGAGGTCACCAGTCCGCGGTCCGAGAGTTTGAGGATCGTTTGCAGCTCTTCGCCCGGGACCAGGTTGCCTTCGATCGGCCGGTCGATCCCCACGCGCCATTCGCCCCCCTGCGGGTTGCGTCCCCGGCAGAGGATTTCGCCGCCGATCTCGACCAGGTAGTCCGCCACTCCCAGCGAGTCGAACATCGCCCCCATCAGGTCGGCCGAGTAGCCTTGGGCGATGGCGTTGAAGTCGAGCGCCAGCCGCGGGTCGCTCTTCACCAGCCGCCCGCCTTCGATCCGCGCTTTCCGATAGCCGGTGAAAACGCGAATCGAGTCGATCTCGCGTTGCGACAAGAGTCTCGGCGTATCGTCGCTCCCGATGCGGTAGGCCTCGATGAGCGGCCGCAGCGTGATGTCGAACGCTCCGTCGGTGTCGTCGCTGATGCGCCTCGCGATCGCGAGGCACTCGGCGATCCAACGGTCCGGAACCGCCGCCGGATCGTTCCTGTTGAGCCGTGTCAGCAACGAACTCGGATTATAAACCGACATCGAATTGTCGAAATCCTCCAACAACTCTTCGATCGGGGTCCGCAGATCGCGCCCCTGCGGGTCGTTGTAAACGATATGATAGGTGCTCCCCTGCGTGAAACCGTCCACCGTCGTATAACTCGAACCTTCTCCGCTCCCCCCCTGAGACACACAACCGATGCCCAACAGCCCCGACAGCCCGATGGACAACATCCTTCCGATCTTCCCTTTTCGCATATGATGAAACTAAATTAAATGTACTATTTATTTACATTGTCCTGTTTTTGACTACGTGCCGGGACTGCCGCTTTTTGAAAAAAGCGGCACCAAGAACTTTTGAGATAGCATACGCTACGCCTTAGGCTCCGCAGTCCTCAGGGTTGTGGGTGGGGCGTTCGGCGAGGCGCGTAAGGTAACTACAGCCTCAGCGCGCCCCCGCCAAACGTCCCCACCCAAACACAGGCTGACACGGCCAAAGCATCCCAACGGGATGCGTTCTAAAGTTTGGCTTTGCCTTCCTCGCGCTACCTCGGCAAAACCCGCAAGCGGTTTCTGCTCTCGGTACGCTACTCGGTTCTTTGGTACTTTCTGTTCACAGAAAGTACAGTACCCTCAAGCCAACCGGAGACTACAGCGAAAAATAGTACGGTTATTTGAGTTTTAGTATTTTGCGGATTGCGCGGTGGTAGGCCGAGGCATAGGCCGCCATTCCGAGGTCCGACGGGTGGATGTAGTCCACCATTCCGTCGGCGGGCATGGCGATTTGGCTGCGAGAGAGGTAGTAGAGGGCTTTGACCCCTTCATGTCGCAGGTCGGCGAATGCCCGGCGTTGTGCGCGATCCGCTTGTTGGTCGTTGTCTCGTTTTTCCGCATTGGTTTTTCGGTTGGCGTAGCCCGGGTGTTCCACCAGCAGGATCGGCGTTTGCGGTCGTGCGGCGCGCAGCTGCCGTACGGCCCGGACCACCAGTCGGTAGACGCTGTCTTCGGAGACGTACATGTTGGGCATGCAGTCCACGACGTAGATCGAGGCCGGTACGGCCGCTACGTAGTCGATCATTTCGGGCTCGAGTTTCCCGTTGCCCGAGAAGCCGAGGTTCACCACCGGCCTGTCGGAGAGGCGTCGGAGGATGTTGGTCCAAGCCATCCCCGGCCTCGAAGCGCAAGCGCCCTGGGCGATGGAGGTGCCGTAGACGACGATCGGCCGCCGGGTGGCGGAGGTGGTGTCCACCGCCTCGAACGCAAAAGAGGCGTTCTCCGGGACGCCGATCCGCAGCGTTTTCACGGTGTTGTAGAGCGGCAGGTAGAGCGTGTAGGTCGTTCCGGAGCCTGTCGTATCCGGCAGCCCGCTGTAGCTGTAGACGATCGGCGTGCCGAACGAATAGCCGCCCCAACACCGTTCGCCTCGTCCGTTGTAGAGGTCGACGCCGCTCACTCCGGTAGCCGGCATGTGGGGCATGGCGTGTCCGCCGGTCACGTCGTAACGGACCGTGATCGCCGGCGAGTCGGTCGTGAACCGCAGGCAGAGCCCTGCGCTGTTCCGCGACAGGTTCCAAACGGCCTCCCGCACCGTGCCTTGTGCCGTTTCCGGCAGCCGACAGTAGTCCTGCTGCACGAACCCTCGTCCGTGTACATACTCGGCTCCGTTTTTCGCCCCTTCCTCCAGCGGGTCGTGCCAAACGGTGCCTTGTGCCGCTGCGGTGAGGCTTCCGCTCAGCAGGAGGACGGAAAGTATCGCGCAAATTCCCTTTCTGTTCATTTTTCCTGTGGTGGTTTGTATCTCTCGTTACTCCGACGTCGCGTTCGGTGGCTCGGGAGAGCCGTTTTCTTAAAGCGTCGGCATGTCCAGCCGGCGGATTTCGTCCAACACCTCATCTTCATCTTCCAGCTCGTCAATGTCGGGGAATAGAATCCGGATATCTTCGGCCGTCACGGAGCGCGTATCGTAGATCTTGCGAACGACCGGCAGTATTTGCGCCGCCCCTTCCTGGAGGGCGTGAAAATCGTGATTTCGTTCGTACCATGCTTCCGCCGTAGGGAAAATCATGCCCAACAGAAAACTCTGTCCGCCGTCGTCATTGCCTCCGTGCGTCCATTTGTGCTGCACCCACCGGCCATCGGTGTGCCACAGGCAAAAGGTGGTCAGTTCCCGCCTCGTGGTTGCTCCGCTGAATGCCGGCTGTTCCACAACCGCCCGCCAGCGCTCCGGAAGATCGGCGTAAATGTGGTTCAGAAACTCTTCGTCTATTTCGTCGGCGGCAAATTGATTCAACTCGCTCTCGTGGTCGAACCCGATGATCAGCGCTTCGCCGTTGTCTGCGATTCGAACGGAAAATTCGTCGCCCGATCTATTGTCATAAGTGTAAATCCGGGTGTCGCCTTCGGTTTTGTAGGTGAATTCGTTGATGTCTCTGTAGTCGGGCGAGACGCAATAGTCCAACAGAACGAGTGTTTGCATCAGCCGTTCCAACGCCTCGACGCTCGTCGTTTCAATCTCGATCTCCGCGAAAAATTCCGGACGAGTCTCAGCCAACTTCTGGCAGGCGGCCTCTCCGACCGTAGTATGGAGTGTTTCGAGGAAACGGTCCACCGTGCCGTCCGATTCCTTGGTGTAGCGGGAGAGTTCCAATGTTGTTGTCATGTTGCGTGAGTGTTGTGATAAATGAGTATTCGAGTGCCGCTGCGGCGAGGCATCCTGTTGCCAGGGCAGATAAAACGAGGAACTGCCAACGTTTCATAGCCCTGATTCCTGTAAAAAATTATCCGAAGAAGCTCCCGACTTTGCCGATGGCGCTCGGCAGCGCGAAAACCACCACCCGGTCGTAAGCCTTCACCTCGACATTCCCGGTGGCGATCATCGCTTTGTCGCCCCGCACGATCCCGCCGACCAGCGCTTCGCGCGGGAAGTTGATGTGTTTGATCTTTCCTTTGGTGATCGGACTGCCGGGCTTGACGATGAATTCCAGCACCTCGGCCTCGCATCCGTTCAGGCATTTGATGGCCTGGACGTCGGTGTTCATCGTGAAACGGAAGATCGAACTCGCCGTGATGAGCTTCTTGTTGATGATCGTGTCGATGCCGATGCTCTCGGCCAGCGAGATGTAGTTCATGTTCTCGACCTCGGCGATCACTTTTTTGACTCCCATCCGTTTGGCGAGCATGGCGGCGAGGATGTTGGTCTCGGAGCGGCCGGTGAGCGCCACGAAAGCATCCATCTTGTCGAGCCCCTCTTCGATCATGACTTCGCTTTTGCGTCCGTCTTCGGCGATGATGAGGGTTTTGTCGAGCATCTCGGCCAGTTTGTAAGCTCTTTCGGGATTATAGTCGACGAGTTTGATGTCGATTTCGTTCTGCAGCTCTTTGGCGATGCGCCAGCCGATTCGCGACCCGCCCAGGATCATGAGGTTGCGGACGTCGATGTTGGTTTTGCCGGAGAGTCCGGTGACCTCGCGGATCGAGTTGCGGCCCGAGATGACGTAAACCATATCGCCCTCTTCGAAGAAGTCTTCGCCGCGCGGGATGATGGTTCGTCCTCCGCGCGAGATGGCTACGGTCCGGTATTCGAGGTTCTCGCGGTCTCGGGTGACTTCGATGAGGGTGTGGCCCACCAGCGGCGACGAGGCGTCGAGCCGGAAAACGACCAGCGACAGCTTGCCGCCCGAGAAGTCGACGTACTCCGAAGTGGAGGAGTGTCCCAGCAGGGTGATGACCTCCTGGGCGGCCACTTTTTCCGGGTAGAAGAGGTAGTCGATCCCCATGTTGATGAAGACCTCCTTGTTATTGGGCCGCAGGTATTCGTCGTTGTCGATGCGTGCGATGGTTTTTCGAGCGCCGAGCTGCTTGGCGAGGACGGCCGAGAGGATGTTGGTGTTCTCTTCGGGTCCGACGGCCATGAACAGGTCGCAGTCCTGCACCTCGCTGCGGGTGAGCACCTCGAACGAGGTGACGTCGCCTTCGATGGTGAGTACGTCGGATGTGGCGCTCAGTTCGTCGAGTCGTTTTTCGTCGTCGTCGATGATCGTGATGTCGTGGTATTCGTTGCTGAGCATCTTGACGAGGTGGCTGCCCACCTCGCCGGCTCCGGCGATGAGTATTTTCATGGTCGGTTTTCGGGTAACATGAGGCAAATTTAGCGAAAATTTGCGCTACTTTTGCAGGAAGCGGGTGCTTTGCGGGGGGGGGCTGTTGGTTTTCGGGGTTCGGAGGAGTGCCGCTCGGGTGCCGCTGGGTATTTTGACCGGGAGTGTCAGCGGGCGAACCCGGCGAGAAAAATACACCATTTAATAATAGAATCCATACACTTATGTCGACGACGTTGCTTGTGTTTTTGATTGCGGTGGGCGCAGTCGGGTTGTTCGTTTTGGGTCTTTCGATCACGCTGATCCGCAAGGGCCACGATCTGGAGAGCGATGTGGGGAGCAACCGGGAGATGCGTCGCCTGGGGATCGAATGTGCCTCGGCGCAGCTCCGGCGCGAGGAGGCCGAGAGGCTCGGCCGGAAGTTCGGGACGGAGGGACTGATGGGCGGTTGCGACGGCAGCTGCGGCACGTGCGGAGCGGCGGGTGGCGGGGTGTGTGACGAACCGGAGGGGGAGGGGAAAAAACGGCAATAATCGGATCGAAATTGTCGTTTTTAGCCCTGAAAAGTTGCAGCTTACGAAAAACCGTCTACCTTTGCGAGTGTGAATATCTGTCGGAGAAGGCAGAAACCGTATCGCTAAAACGCAGAAACCATGAAGAGAAGAACGAGAATCGGTTTTCGGATGGTGTTGGCGGGGGCGCTGGTCGGGATCATGCTGTCGGTCGTGGCGGGGTGTTCGCGGCGGGAGGAGACGCCTTTCGGGGCGGTGGGGAGTGCGCTGGTGGATTTGCGTCTCGGGGTGGATTCGGTGGGGGGCGGCGAGGTCTCTTTCGGGACCGGGACGGCGAAAGGCAAAACGACAACCACGAAAACCGACACCGGAACCGACGCGATTGGCATCGATCCGCATGAGGATCTGGCCATATACGTCATCAATACCAAGAACGATACGCTGGCACGGTGGAAGAATTTCAACTCTCTGCCGTCGTCGAAGCTCAAGTTTACGCCGGGGGCGTATAAGATCGTGGCCGAATATAAGCCTACGGGCGAGGGGGGTGGTCGGGTGCGGTTTCCGTCGTACGACCGGTATGTCTATCGGGCCGAGGATAAGTTCGTGATTGCGGCGGGGGATCATCGGGAGTGCAATTTGGTCGCCGGACTGGCTTGCGGGAAGATCACCGTGCAGTTCGACGAGAGTTTTTCGTATCACTATCCGAACTACTCGGTGGACGTTCGGACGGCGAGTGCCGAGTTTCTCAATTTCAAGAAGGGGAACACGCAGCGGAGCGGCTATTTCGAGCCGGGGACGGTGCGTCTGCGTTTCCATCTTATTACCCAGGATTTCAATTTGTTGACCTTCTCACCGACGCCGCTGCCGGCGATCCGGGCGGGGGAGCATTATAAAGTGACGATTGCCGTGGGGGCGGACCATGGGAGTGCGCAGGTGATCGTGCTGCGGACCGAAACCGAGACCCATCCGGCGCAGGAGGTCGAGGTTGAGGTGCCGCGCTATTTCCTGCCGAAGGATGCACCGACTTTCTCGACGAAGGGGTTTGCGAGCGGAGTGGCGCAGAGCGTGTTCGAAGGGGAACAGGCCGAGTGGAGTTTGCGGACGACGGTGCCGGGGGGGATTTCGTCGTTCGTGTTGCGGATCGGCGACGGGGACGATGTGTTGCGGGGGCGGCTGGGGCTGGCGGCGGGGCAGAGTACGATCGATTTGGCGGGATTGGCGGCCGACGATCCGATGCGGAAACGGCTCCAGGACGAGGGATTCCGGTGGGGCGAGGCGTTGAACGGTCCGGAGGATGCCGCGATTTCGACTTTGGCCTGGGTGGACTTTACGGGGGCGATGCTGGCCCACAAGGCGGACCATTCGGCGGCCCATTACGATTTCAGTTTCGAGCTCACGGACAATTACGGGCAGACGTTGGATCCGAAGGCGGTGGAGGTGCGGGCTACGGTGGCCTATCCGGATATGAAGCTCGTGGAGCCGGTGCCGGCGGATATTTGGTCGTCGACCGCGTACTTTACGGTGCAGGCCAATTACGACATTTTCAACGGCCAGCATCCGACGCTCCAGTACCGGCGGAAGATCGACGGGGCGGCGTGGAATGATGCCGTCGAGGGGGATAACCTGACGGTCACGGCCTCGTCGGCGGGGGATGCGGCGGGGGGAAGGCCTTATGCGGTGCAGTACGAGCTGACCGGGTTGAACCAGGGGAGCGATATCGGGCAGGACAAGGGGCGGGAGTATGAGTTCCGGGTGGTGGTGAACGAGAATCGGACCAGTCCGGTCTATGCGTTGACCACCGAGACGCGGCCCTATTTGCCCAATCGGAACTTCAACTACTATACCGAGGCGGCGTTGTTCGGGAATCGGTATGTGTTCGAGGGGGGATGGGCCACGCGGAACCCGGCTACCGCGGGGCAGATGGAACAGCGCTATCCGGCCAATGAGTTGAGCTGTAAGAATACGACTTATCCGGAACAGATCGACGGGGAAATGTGGGTGGCCATGAAGACTGCTTACTGGGGGCGGGCCGAGTATTGGTCGTTCGGGAACAAACAGACTACGCCAAAAAATATCACGGCCGGGGTTTTTTATTTAGGGAACTATTCTCATAAATTAGAGCGAGAGGGGATCGGGACGAGTCCGCAACCTTATTATGAGGTTTTGACCCAAGAAGATTTGGGACGGAAGATTGCTTGGCCGTCGAGGCCGACGTCGCTGTCGCTCAACTACATCTTCCTGCCTAAGGAGGATGACGATAATAGGGATAATGGATATATATGTGCGGCGATGTATGGGGCGGATGCGACGGGGACGGAAGTCGAGATCGCCAAAGGGGAGGTCTACCTCGATCCGTACAGCGGGAAGCGCGAGACGGCGACGCCGTTGACGATTAAGCTTGACTATAGCCGGACCGACGTCAAGGCGACCAAGATCGATGTCTTCTTCAGCTCCAGCGAGACCCAGTGGCCGGACAAACCGGCTTGCAACGGGGGTACTTATACCGGGAATATTCTGAAGATCAAAGATGTTCGACTGAACTACGAAAAATAGGGACTTTTCAAATCGGAAACAACCATGAAAAAGTACACCGATACGAATCATACGAGAACCCCGCGCATGTTGCTTGGGGGGATGCTGAGTTTGGCGATGCTGCTGGTTGGCGGGTGCGTCAGCAAGCAGGAGCACGATCCGTCGGGGCGGGGGACCGGACGGTTTAAGGTCTCGTCCTTGCGGGGCGAGGGCGAGTTCGTCACCATTGACACCAAGGCCGGCGGGACTGAATCGCAGGTCGATGTGTCGGGATTCCGGGTCGGCGTGCTCGACCAGGACGGCGCGCCGATCCTCGGGCAGGACGGGCAGACACCCATGTTCCAGTGGGACGCTTTTGCGGAAATAGACGGGCAGACCATCACCATTCCGTCGGGGAAGTACAAGTTTACGGCCAATAATCGGCCTAAGGTGCCGACACCGGCGGCGTGGGATGCGCCGGTGTATGAGGGGACCACCGATTTCTCGGTCAAGATCGGGGGGCTCACGGAGGTGAAGCTCGTCTGCAAACTCGTCAATATCAAGGTGACCCTGGCTTTTACGGAGAACTTCCGGAACATGGTTCAGGATGCGACGGTGGAGGTCTATACCGACTACACCGATCCGGCGACGGCCACTAAGAAGAAAGCCCCGTTGACATGGACGCTGGACGAAACGCGGGCCGGGTATTTCGACGTGCCGGAGGATGGACAGGTGTATGTCTGTGTGCGGGGGATTCGCAAGGAGGACGGCAAGCCGCTCGGGAATGGCGAGGGACAGACCTTCCGGATCAAGAAAAGCGATGGCGGGACTTTGCAGGCACAGGACTGGGCGCAGGTCTTGATCGGCTACGAGCAGAGCGGACAGGGCGGGCTGTCGGTGTCGGTCGACCACGAGTTGCACGAAGAGGAGCATATCGTGATTGTGCCGGACGGCGATGATGTGATTAACGGCGGAGCGAATAACGACAATTGGGAGGGGGACGACGATCCGGTGCCCGGTGGAGATGATAAGGATAATGCAGCGTCGGCGGTGGCGGGGACCTACGGCGGGACGCTGAATGTAGTGCTCGGGGGGAGTCCGGTGGACGAGATGTCGGGCCAGCCGGCGCGGCTGACCATGACCCCGACCGGGCGGACCATTACCCTCGAGCTGACCGAGTCGGCTTTGCCGGAGAGCTTGTTCACCAGCAAGATCCGGGCTGAGAAGGTGGCCGTGACCAAGGAAGCGGACGGAACCTATACCCTTTCCGGAGCAGGGAAAGTGGGGGTCGGCGGACAGGATGTGGATTTCACGCTGCGGGCGCTCGGGACGCCGAACGGGATGACTTTTACGATCGAGGTGCCGTTGGTTTCGGTGGTGGCCACGATCGAGGGAGCGGTGCGGGAGTAGTATAGCGGGGGGATTCAGGATTCAGAAAGCAAGTCGGCTATGAAACGACTGAATAGAAGACATATAGCGGTTTTTCTGGCGGCGGTGGCGACAGCAGCGGTGCTGGTGGCGTCGACCGGTTGTCGGCGCGGGCTGGACGACGGGCGGAAGGGTGAGTTGTCGTTCGTCCTCCAGCGCAATGACGAGCTCACCGTCAAGGGGGGGCAGGTCGAGAACGATATTCCGTATCGGATCGACGTGGTCGACGAGGCGGGGGAGACCGTGGCGCACTATGACGACCATCGCGAAATCACCTCCATCAAGCTGGCGGAGGGGACCTATCAGGTCTATGCCGAAGACAACTTGGGCGATGACCCGGGCAATCGTTTCGGGCGGGCGCGGTACCGGGGGCATCAGCCGGTGGTGGTGCGGTCGGGGCATGTTTCGCAGGTGGTGTTGATCTGCCGGTTGAAGAACGTCAAGGTGCAGGTCGATTTCGACCGCACCATTCGCGAGCGGCTCAGGAACTACAAACTCTATATCCAGCCGGAAGAGGACTCGCCGGCTGAGGAACGGTTGGAGTTCGACCAGGCGGCGGTCGATGCCGGACAGAACGTCGGGTGGGTGCAGCAGACCGAGAACGGGCGTTTTGTTTTGCGGTTTTTGGCGGCCAATGAACAGGAACCGGATCGGTTGTTGGAGTACCGGCGGGTGATTGCCGATGCCGAGGCGGGGGATTTTTATCGGTTTACGATTCGGATGGACGAGAACGGGAGTGCGTCGAGCGGTGGGAACGTCTTTCGGTTGTCGGTGAAGACGGATTTGGCCGAGTACAGTTTTCCGCTGCGGGTGATGGAACCGACCGCTGCGTTGCCGGTGGTGACCCGGGATGACGGGGGGAGCATCGCCGATCCGATCTCGACCAACGAGGACAACCGGGACGGGAACGGAAAGATACGGATCGTGGCCGAGGCGGGTTTCGAGCGGGTCAGGATTCGGCACGAGGATCCGGCCGTATTGCTCAGATATGGGTTGCCGGGGATGGTTACACTGGGGGGGGATAACAGTGCGGCGACCGACGAACAGCAGCGGCAGGCGTTGGCAGAGGTGATCTCGTGGGGGGCGGGCTCGGGCGATCGGGCGTGTGTGGTGGGCGAACAGGAGATGTGGATCGACTTTTCGGCGCTGATGAACACCCGGGAGGTCGACGGGGCCAAGCTGCCGGGGAAGCCGGGGAGGTATGAGGTCGATATCGAGATTTACGACGCCGATCGGCAGATGCGGACGCAGCGGATTACGCTCGCTGTGGCGCGCGACTTTGCGACGGGGGGAGCGTTGGCGAATGCGTTGGTTGGCGGCGTGCCGGGGTTGGGGGCGTGGTATGCTTATGTGTCGGCATCGTGGCTGGCTGTGCGGCCGGCGGGGCTGGCGTTCGAGTACCGCAAGAAGTTCGGGGCGGGGAGCGGTGCGGCTTGGCAGCGCGTGGCGGTGGACGAGGCTTTCGTGAATGCAGAGACGAAGACTTTCATCGGCTTGTTGCGCGGGCTGGAGCCGGAGACTACGTATGAGTTCCGTCCGGTGGGCGACGGGGTCGATGCCGGGGCGATCGAAGAGTTTACCACCGAGCCGTTCGGGGCGGTGCCGAACTTGGATTTCGAGGGCGGTTCTTATGGGGCTTTCGATGGGGCGAATGATGTGTACGATCCGAATATTCCGGGGCAGGAGCGGTTCTGGGCGACGGGGAATCCGGGCGGGAAGTTTACGATGATGGGGCAGGGGCTGGACAAGAACGTTACGTTGCCGGTGACGGGGAGTGAGGCGCACACCGGGACGGCGCTGTGGCTCACTTCGTATTATATCAGTAAATTCGGGGTCAATAGTTTGGCTTCGGGGAGTGTCTTTAGCGGGACTTTCGGGCCGATTAGCAAGCCGCCGACGAATACGGCGGCGCAGCGGGCGTTGGTACACTACGGACAGCCGTACACGGCGCGGCCTTTGGCGCTGCGCGGGTGGTACAGGTATTTGCCGAAGAATATCGACCGGGATATCGACGGAAAATTCTCGCATTTGATCGGGCAGGAGGACAAGTGTAAGATCTATGTCAGCTTGGAGGCGTGGGGGAACGGCGTAACGTCGCGGCCGGAGAAACCGACGGTGGTGGGCTATGGCGAGTTGCTGAGCGGGGCGACGCCGACCGATACGCCGGAGGCGGCGGCAAATAACGGCTATGTGCCGTTCGAGTTCCGAATTACTTATGCGGAAGAGATGCTGGGGCGCAGGCCGGATCATATTGTGATGGGGGCGACGTGCAGTTATTTGAGCGATGATTTTTGTGGCGGGGAGGGGAGTTCGCTCTATATCGACGACTTCGAACTGGTGTGGGATCCGGCGGAGTTGAACGCAAAGAATTGAGAATGAGAAAATTCACATACATCTTGTTGGCGGCCGGATTCGTGGCGGCGGGAGCCATGGTGGGGACCGCTTCGGCGGCGGTTTCTGCGGGGGATACGACCGCGGCGGTTACGGTTTTCGGGCGGGATACCACCGCGGCGGCGGATATCGGACAACCGGTCGGGCAACCGGCCCGACACCTGTCGAGAACCAAAAAGAAACCCAAGTTCGACCGCGGGATTCTGGCCGGGCAGACTTTTATGCCCAAAGGGGTTTGGTTCTTCGGCGGGAACATCTCTTATACGCAGCACAACAACGACGACTATAAGATGCTCGGCCTGTTGCAGGATTTTTCGAGCAGGGGCTATACTTTCGCTTTGCGGCCGATGGTCGGATACTCTTTCTCCAAGAACATGGCCGCCGGGCTGGCGTTTACTTACCAGCGGACCATGCTCCAGATCGACAATGTCAGCTTGGGACTGGGGGATCTGAGCTTCGGTTTGTCGGACTTCTACAACATCGAGCATGTCTATACCGGGACGCTGTTTCTGCGGAACTACATCAACCTGGGAAACAGTCGGCGGTTTGCGCTGATCAACGACCTCAAGCTCCAGCTCGGCGGCGGACAGGGCAAGATGACCAATGGGGCGGGGGACGATTTGTCGGGGACCTATACGAAGATTTACCAGATCGGTTTGGTCTGTTCGCCGGGCTTGGCGGTGTTCGTGAACGACTTTGCCGCCGTCGAGGCGACGATCGGGGTGATGGGCTACCAGTACAAGCGCACGGAACAGACCACCGACCAGATTCATCACGGGTCGAGGACCACCAGCGGGGCTAATTTTAAGATCGATATTTTCTCCATTGCGCTGGGGATGACCTTTTATTTGTAGACGATTATGGGGCGGAAGAAGACGAGACATAACCTGAGATTTTGGCCCGTACTGCTGCTGTTCGCGGGTGTGGGTTGGGGGCTGACGGGGTGTATCGAGAACGACATCCCGTACGAGATCGTGCCGGGGAATATCACCGCGATGGAGATTCGCGGGGCCGAGGAGCTGACTTTGGACAATACGGCGCGGACCATCTCGCTGACCTTGTCGGATACGGTGGATTTGCGGCGGGTTTTCCTGCGCGATTTCCATATTACGCCGGAGGCCAGGATGGTGGACAACGTCACGGGGCAGGAGATGGATACGCTGGATTCCTATTACCTGGACTTGACGCAGGGCGGGAAACAATATGAGATTCCGACGGATAAGGTGTACGGGTTTACGGTCGTTACGTACCAGGATTATGTGTGGACGCTGCAGGCTCGGCAGAATATCGCGCGGAGCTTCGTGCTGGGCGGCGGCGTGCAGATCGGCGAGCCGAAGTTCAGCGCCGTGGATTATAGTGTGACGGCGTATGTGCCGGAGAGCGTATCGCTGAGCGATATCGAGGTGGAGGAGCTGCGGCTCGGGCCGTCGACCTCGACACTGGCGTGGGTGGCGCCGGACGGGACTGAACGGATTGTCGGGAAAGAGGTGGAACTGAACTCGATTCGCGACTGGAACTTGCCGCAACATTTTATCGTGCGGTTTTTCGATATCGAGCAGAGATGGACCGTGACTGTTGAGCAATCATCGCAGTACATTACCGAGATGTCGGTGAATCCGTGGGCCAAGTTTGCCGACTTCTCGGCGCAGGGGCTTACCTCGGCGGGGGAGTGCGGGTTCCAGATTCGGCAGGCGGGGGCCGGTGAAGATGCTTGGCGGAAGGTGGAAGGGGTGGAGGTCAACGGCGGGACCTTTTCGGCGGTGGCCAAGGGATTGGTGCCGGAGACGGCTTATGAGGTGCGGGGCGTGGTGGGCGACAACTACGGCGATCCGGTCGCCTTTACCACCGAGGGGATGCCGAAGGTGCCGAACCTGGGCTTCGAATCGGGGTATACCAAGAATACGGGGAGCGGCTTGGGAGCTGCGACGGAGGTTTGGACGGTCAACATTCCGGGCGAGGCGGAGTTTTGGGGAACGGGGAATGCCGGGACGAAGAACAAAAATGCGTTGAACGTCAATGTGACGACTCAGGAGAATGCCGTTGTGGTTTCGGGCAATGCCCTGAAACTGGAGAGTCGGGTGGGAGCGACGCTGATCGGGGATGTCTTTGCGGCGGGGAACTTGTTCAGCGGCTATTTTCAAGAGTTGAACGGGATGCCGTCCACGGATCATGAGACGCAAAAAGGGTATGTGCATTTCGGACAGCCGTATACGGGGCGGCCTTTGGCCTTGCGGGGATGGTATCGCTACACCTCGACCCCGATCGACGATAAGACGAAAGGGGTGACGATTCCGAGCGACTTGCAGGGGCAACCGGACCAGTGTCAGATCTATATCAGTCTCGAAAATTGGGGGAGTTCGGCTACTCGGCCGCTTGGGTACAAGAATCCCTCGTTCGAGGACGCTTCGGTGGTCGGTTTCGGAGAGATGCATTCAGAGGGGGCGGTGGCTATGTCCTCTTACGAGCGGTTCGAAATCCCGATCCGATACAAAGAGGGGGCCGCGAAGCCGACTCATATTGTGATCGTGGCTACGTCGAGTCGTTGGGGGGCCGACTTTTTCGGGGGGGCGGGGAGTACGCTCTATATCGACGAATTCGAGTTGGTGTGGGACCCGGACGAATTGGCCGGGAAGAAGTGAGCGGGTGACAGGGCTGTTTTTTCTTCTCCTCTCTCTCGGGGGGGGCGGAAGTTGAAAAGAATCACACTAAGTTAAAAGACACATAACAGATGGACATTACGAAGATGCCGCTGTCCGGCAAAACCCGCCGGGAACACGACTTGTTGGGCGAGTTGGATATTCCGGAAGAGTACTACTTCGGCGTGCAGACCATGCGCGCGCTCGATAATTTTCATATCAGTCGGGTGCGGTTGTGCATGTATCCTTACTTTATCAAGGCTTTGGCAATGGTCAAGGAGGCAGCGGCGAAAGCCAATCGCGACCTGGGGGAGATTCAGCCGGAGGTGGGCGATGCGATTATCGCCGCCTGTCACGAGGTGGAGCAGGGGAAACTGGATGATCAGTTTGTGGTGGACATGGTGCAGGGCGGGGCGGGGACCTCGACCAATATGAATGCCAACGAGGTGATTGCCAACCGCGCGTTGGAAATCCTGGGGCATCAGCGGGGCGAATACCGGTATTGCCATCCGAACAACGATGTGAACCACTCGCAGTCGACCAACGACGCCTATCCGACGGCCGTGAAGATTGCGTTGATTTTTCAGACGCAGGACCTGATCGCGTCGCTGCGGGAGCTGATCGGCGCTTTCCAGGCCAAGGGGATCGAGTTCGGAGATGTGATTAAGATGGGGCGGACCCAGTTGCAGGACGCTGTGCCGATGACCTTGGGGCAGGAGTTCGAGGCTTACGCGGCCAACCTGGCCGAGGAGATCGACCGGCTGGAGCAGAATGCCCGGCTGTTGCTGGAGGTCAATATGGGGGCCACGGCCATCGGGACCGGGATCAATGCCGATCCGCAGTACAGTCAGATCTGTATCAAGTACCTGCGGGAGATCACAGGACTGCCGATCACGGCGGCTACGAACATGATCGAAGCGACGAACGATACGGGGGCGTTCGTGATCTACTCGTCGGCCGTGAAGCGGATGGCGGTCAAGCTGTCGAAGATCTGCAACGACTTGCGGCTCTTGTCGTCGGGTCCGCGGACGGGCTTGAACGAAATCAACCTGCCGCCGATGCAACCCGGGTCGTCGATCATGCCGGGCAAGGTCAATCCGGTGATTCCGGAGGTGGTGAACCAGATCGCCTACAAGGTGATCGGGAACGACCTGACGGTGACCATGGCGGCCGAGGCGGGGCAGTTGGAGCTCAATGTCATGGAGCCGATCATCGTTTACAGTATTCTGGAGTCGATCGTGATGCTGGTGCACGGGATGAACACCTTGCGGGAGAAGTGCATCCTGGGGATCACGGCCAACCGGGATCGCTGTCGGGAGTTGGTCTACAACAGTATCGGACTGGTGACGGCGCTCAATCCGTACCTGGGCTACGAAACCTCGACCGAACTGGCCAAAGAGGCGCTCCGGTCGGGCAAGGGGATCTACGACTTGGTGCTGGAACGAAACCTCATGTCCCAAGACGAATTGGATAACATCTTGCGCCCGGAAAATATGGTGAAACCCCGTAAATTCCTCCGTAAATAACTCTTCAATCGGTTATCTGTATTTACTGAAGTAGGCTGGGGGCCTTGAATTTTCATTGGCTACGGGCAGGAACTGTTCTTTTTCTGAAGAACCGAGTAGCGTACCGAGCGCAGAGACCGCTTGTGGTCTATGCCGAGGTAGCACGAGGAAACCGAAGGTAAAAAGAACCAAAAAGACTTCCGAGCGCATCCCTGTCGGGATGCTTTGGCCTGCTCTACCTATGGTATGGGGTCGGGGATACTTTTTTAGGCGCGCTTGGGCTGCGTAAACCTTAGGCGCGCCTAAAAGTATCCCGGCCCCAAAAGCAAACACGGTAGTCCGGGACACTAGGTCACCGAATGCGAAGCATTCGCCAAAGTTTTTTGGGTACCTTTTGTTCACAAAAGGTACAGTACCCTCCTGTCGCTAAAGAAAGAACAGTACTTGTGCTAACTTCAGAAAAAGGACAACAGAATTAAAAAAAATTATATGGTAGAGCAGATACGACGGAAGATTTCGGAGTCTCGGAGTGCTCGGTGGGTGGTCTTGTTGATGGTTTCGCTGACGATGATGTGCGGTTATTTTCTGACCGATGTGTTGGCGCCTTTGAAGGGGTTGTTGATCGAGCTTTTCGAGTGGGATAACACCGATTTCGGGTTGTTCAACAGTGGGTATGGGTGGTTCAATATCTTTTTGTTGATGTTGATTTTCGGGGGGATGGTGTTGGACAAGATGGGGGCGCGGTTTACGGGGGTTTTGTCGGTGGGGGTGATGGTGGTGGGGATCGGGATCAAGTATTATGCGATTCAGGGGATCGATCCGGCGAGGATGGTCGATTTTTGGTTTTTCGGGGCGAGGAGTCTGAAGCTGCAGGTGTTGACGGCGTCGTTGGGGTATGCGCTTTTTGCGGTGGGGTACGAGATTATCGGGATTACGGCCAATAAGATCGTGGTGCGGTGGTTTCGGGGGAAGGAGCTGGCGTTTGCGCTGGGGATGAACGTCGCTTTTGCGCGGCTCGGGACTTTCCTGGCGTTGGCCGTTCCGCTGCCGATTGCGCGTGCGTTCGGTAATTCGATCGGAATGCCGATCCTGTTCGGAATGGCGTTGCTGGTGGTCGGGTTTTTGACCTTCCTGATCTACGTGGGGATGGATCGCCGGCTCGATGCGGAACAGGAGCAGGAGCGGATGGGCGACGACGAGCGGTTCCGGTTCCGGGATATTTTCTCGATCTTTCGTATTCGGGCGTTCTGGTATATTGCGCTGTTGTGCTTGTTGTTCTATGCGGCGGTGCATCCGTTCGTGAAGTTCGCGGCGGACCTGGTGGTACAGAAATTCGGCGTGGCGGGAGAGTACTCGGGGTTGATTCCATCGTTGTTGCCGGTGGGGACGCTGGTGCTGACGCCGCTGTTCGGGAGTGTGTACGACCGGCGGGGTAAGGGCGCTTCGATGATGATTTGGGGGGCGATGATGCTCGTGGTGGTGTATGCCGGCTTCTCGATGCCGTGGATCACGCACTGGGCCTTGGCGGCGGTGCTGGTCAGTGTGCTGGGGGTGGCTTTCTCGCTCGTGCCGTCGGCCATGTGGCCGTCGGTGCCGAAGATCATTCCGGAACAGAAACTCGGAACGGCCTATGCCTTGATCTTTTGGGTGCAGAATTGGGGGTTGTCCGGGGTGCCGCTTTTGGTGGGCTGGGCGCTCGACCGCTGGGGGACCGTTCCGGTGACCGGGGACGGGGCGGCGGTGGGTGCGGTGAGGTATGATTATACGGTGCCGATGCTGATCTTTTTGGGGCTGGGGCTGCTGGCCGTGCTGTTCGGTTTTCTGCTCAAGGGGGAGGACCGCAGGAAGGGATACGGGCTGCAGGAACCTAACATGGCTCGAAAATAGGGGGCGAAGGTTTGGTCGGTTGCGGAAAATTCGTTATCTTTGCCCCGCTTTTAATTAATAGACCGTATAATTACATGAGCACTTACATCAACACGGAAAAGAAACAGGAACTGTTTCAGAACTATGGGAAGTCGGCTGCGGATACCGGGTCGGCGGAGAGTCAGATCGCGCTTTTCTCGTACCGGATCGCGCACTTGACCGAGCATTTGAAACAACACAAGCATGACTACAATACGCAGCGGGCGCTGTTGAAACTGGTCGGGAAGCGGCGGAGCATGCTGGACTACTTGGTGAAGACGGATATCGAACGCTATCGGGCGATTGTGAAGGCGCTGGGGCTGCGGAAGTAGGTTCTTTTCGGGGGGGAGGGACCGCTTTATGACAAGAGGCGGAGAACTCCTATTTTTACGAAACACAGGTTTTGCCATTGGCAGGGCCTGTTTTTTTTGTACCTTAGCCCCGTATTTTACGGAAAAACACACAGAACCCATGTATTACAACGCAACCAAAAAAAGTATCGCGCTCAGCGGCGGACGTACCATCGAGATCGAGACCGGTAAGCTCGCCAAACAGGCCGACGGCTCGGTCGTCGTGCGACAGGGCGATACGATGCTGCTGGCCACTGTCGTGGCCGCCAAAGATGCCAAGGAGGATGTCGATTTTCTGCCGCTGTCGGTGGAGTATAAGGAAAAATATGCCGCCAACGGGCGCTTCCCGGGGGGATTTCTCAAACGCGAGGCACGGCCGAGCGATTATGAAATTCTCGTGGCGCGGCTCATCGACCGCGCGTTGCGGCCGCTCTTCCCGAGCGACTACCATGCCGATGTGTTCGTGACAGTGACCTTGCTGTCGGCCGACCCGGATATTCAACCCGATGCGCTGGCCGGACTGGCCGCTTCGTCGGCGCTGGCTGTTTCGACCCTGCCGTTCGGCGGGCCGATCTCCGAGGTGCGGGTGGCGCGGATCGACGGCGAGTTCGTCATCAACCCCACCTTCTCGCAGATGGAGAAGAACCAGTGCGACCTGGATATTATGGTGGCTGCCACGATCGACAACATCATGATGGTCGAAGGGGAGATGAAAGAGGTGTCGGAGGCGGTGATGCTCGACGCCATCAAGTTCGCCCACGAGGAGATCAAGAAACAGTGTCAGGCTCAGCTGGAGCTGATGCAGGCGGTCGGGAAGACCGAAAAACGGACTTACTGCCACGAGCAGAACGACCCGGCTTTGCGGGATGCGGTGGCTGCGGCGACGTACGATCAGGTGTACGAAGTGGCCAAGAGCCAGTTGCCGAAACACGAACGGAGCGACAAGTTCGATGAGGTTCTGGAACGGTATTTGGCTGATTTTGCGGCTCAGCACGGCGAAGAGGAGCGGGCGGCGAAGGAGTCGATGATTCGGCGGTACTTCCACGACTATGCGCTGAAGCCGGCCATGCGGAACATGATCTTGAACGAGGGGATTCGTCTGGACGGGCGTAAGACCACGGAGATACGGCCGATTTGGTGCGAGGTGGGGTATCTGCCGGCACCGCACGGGTCGGCGATTTTCACGCGCGGCGAGACCCAATCGCTCACGACCGTCACCCTTGGCACGAAACTTGATGAGAAGATGATCGACGATGTGTTGCGCGAGGGGAGCGAACGTTTCGTTCTTCACTACAACTTCCCGCCGTTCTCGACCGGCGAGGCAAGGCCGGCCCGGGGGCTGTCGCGGCGCGAGATCGGTCATGGTAATTTGGCGCTGCGGGCTTTGAAACCGATGATTCCGGACGAGGCCGAGTGTCCGTACGCGATTCGCGTGGTGAGCGACATTCTGGAGTCGAACGGCTCGTCGTCGATGGCAACCGTTTGTGCCGGGACGCTGGCTCTGATGGACGCCGGGGTGAAGATCAAGAAGCCGGTCTCGGGGATTGCCATGGGGCTTATTGCTGAAGGAGATCGGGTGGCTGTGTTGTCGGATATCTTGGGTGACGAGGACCACTTGGGAGACATGGACTTCAAGGTGACCGGGACGGCAGACGGGATTACCGCCACGCAGATGGATATCAAGGTCGACGGCCTGAGCTACGAAGTGCTGGCGGCGGCGTTGGAACAGGCTCGGCAGGGGCGGATGCACATCCTCGGTAAGATTACGGAGACTATTGCGGCGCCGCGCGAAGACTACAAACCGCACGTGCCGCGGATGGTGCAGATCACCATTCCGAAGGAATTCATCGGCGCAGTGATCGGGCCGGGCGGTAAGGTGATCCAGGAGATGCAGAAAGAGACCGGAACCACGATCACCATCACCGAAGAGGGCGAAATCGGGAAAGTCGACGTCTTCGGGGCCGATAAAGAGGGGGTGGAAGCTGCCATCGCCCGGATCAAGGGGATGACCGCCGTGCCGGAAGTCGGGACCGTCTACCACGGGAAAGTGAAATCGGTGGTGGCTTTCGGCGCCTTCATCGAGATTCTGCCGGGGAGGGACGGGCTGCTCCACATCTCGGAAATCGCCCACCGGCGGTTCGAGACCATGGAAGAGACCGGTATCAAGGAGGGCGATATGATGGACGTGAAGCTCATCGGCATCGACCCGAAGAACGGCAAACTGAAGCTCTCGCGGAAGGTCTTGATCGACAAGGAGTAGCGGCCGGACGAAGCGGCGGCGAATTTTTAAGACGATGGAAACCGTTTTTTGAAACAAATTTGTACCTTTGTTGTTCATAAACTCGACCGCTGCGCAGGACCGGAGTCGCGCACTCCCGTCGGGCGCCCGAAAAACGAAAACAATAAACCAATTTCAATAACAATTAACTGACTATGAGAAAGTTTTTTAACATCAGTCTCGCGGTTCTCGCTGCGTCGGCTCTTCTCACCAGCTGTAATTGCTTCAGCAAGATGATGAAGAAGACTGCACAGGGCATCACCGTTACCTGTGCTCCGGAAGTGGTTACTTTGAAAGGGGACAATGCCGTAACGACCGTTACGGTGAATGTGCCGGCCAAAGTGTTCCACAAATACGGCGTCCTGAAAGTTACGCCGGTGATCGTTTCGGCTATCGACGGTCAGGAATTTGCCGGCGAACCGAAATTCTTCCAAGGGGAAAAGGTGCAGGACAACTACACCGTGATCCCGTACTCGGGCGGCTCGTTCGCTCTGGAGGTTGCCATCCCGTACAACCCGTCGATGCGCCTCTCGCAACTCGTCTTCAAGGCCGAAGCCAAATGTCTGAAGAACGGGAAGAAGATCAAAAACTTCACCGAATACAAAACGCCGATCGTCGTTGCCAATGGGGTTAGCTCGCTGCAGCTGATGGCCGACAACTTCGCCAAAGTGGCCATCGCTCCGGATGCTTTCCAGCGCGTGACCAACATCTCGGAATCGGCCAAGATCATGTTTACGATCAACCGCTCGAACGTTCGTTCGAACCAGTTGGCCAAAGAAGACATCAAAGCCTTGGAAGACTTCATCATCGCCAACTCGGGCGACGCGAAGAAGACCGTAGGGGATGTCTACACGCAGGCTTACGCTTCTCCGGACGGTCCGCTGGCGCTGAACGACAGACTCTCGAAAGAACGCGGTACGTCGACTCAGAAAGCCGTGAGCGCGAAGTTCAAGAAAGACAAAATGCCGGTCGGCACCAAGTTCGATGTCAACGCCATGGGCGAAGACTGGGACGGGTTCAAAGAACTGGTCGAAGCTTCGAACATTCCGGACAAAGCGCTGATCCTGCAAGTGCTCTCGATGTACAGCGATCCGCAGGTGCGTAACCGCGAAATCAAGAACATGAGCGCAGCTTTCCAGGTGTTGGCTGACAAGATCCTGCCGGAACTGCGTCGTTCGAAAATGACCGTCAACGTACGCGTCGAAGGGCTGACCGATGCCGAACTCCGCGAAGCGGTGGCTACGGACATCAACAAACTGAACGTCGAAGAGATGCTGTTCGCGGCTACGCTCTACACGGACAATGCTACCAAAGCACGGATCTACAAAGCTGCGGCTGAAAAATACAACTGCTACCGCGGGTACAACAACCTGGGGGTTGTGCTGGCCAACGCCGGGGACTACAATGCGGCTAAGGCTGCGTTCCTGAAAGCGGCTTCGCTCAACAACAGCGATCCGAATGTCATCAACAACCTGGGTGTGATCGCCTTGGCTGAAGGGAAAAAGGCCGAAGCTGCCAAATTCTTCGCCGTATCGTCGGCTCCGGAAGCCAAATACAACAAAGGGTTGGTTGAACTGGCCAACGGGAACTACGCAGCTGCGGCGCGGACGCTGGACGGCTACAACCAGGCGCTGGCTGAACTCCTGAACGGTAATGTCGCTAAGGCTAAACAGCAGCTGGCCGGGATGAACAACTGGCGTGCGAACTACGTGAAAGCGGTGATCGCAGCTCAGGAAGGCAATGCCGATGCACTGGTGTCGAACCTCCGCGCAGCGATCGCTCAGAACCCGCAGGCTGCGGAACTGGCCGCTACGGAAGTTAACTTCTACAACTTCTTCGAACACGCTCAGTTCGTGGAAATCGTGAAGGTGAAAGCCAAAATGAAATACGAAGTGGCTCGGTAGGTTTCTGACCTCACGACACACACGTCGATTCGCAGAGGCGGGACACTGTTCTTGAAC
>CAJTNK010000005.1 GCA_910577885.1 uncultured Rikenella sp. | reverse complement strand
GCCGGGCCCCGCTTACGCCGCGGGGGCGGTGCCTCCCGGCACTCGGTAGGGGCCTGCCGGGCGAGAAAAACTGTCTCTGTCCGCGCGCGGGACGCCTACTAAGCCCCAAAAGAACCTCAACAAAGCCCCGATGGGCCCCCTACAACGGTTTGCGGTCAAAAAACGGATTTTTCCCGGTCGCGCTCAACGGGATCGCCAGCACGGCGCGGCACCCCGGCAAAAGGTTCATGTCCAACGCCGCCACACCGCCCGAATAAAGCACCCGACAGTCGGTCCGCAGATCGGCCGCCACCGACACCGCCGAACCGACCGCAATCCCCAAGTCATGGGTATTGAACGCACACGGCGCCTCCGGAGCCTGCCCCACCTTGGCCTCGCAAGTCGGGAAACCGCACCAGCCGCAGTTCAATCCCAACGGCTCATAGCGGCTCCCGATCAGCACCACCACCCCGGCCTGACGCACATTCCCGGCATCGCGAGCAAAAAATCCCCGACCGGGTTCCACACTCATCTCCTGCAACCGGTCGGCCAGCCGGAGCCGATCCTCTCCGGTCAGCATCGCGATCTCCAAATGGTCCGTCCCGCGGGCCTTCGGAGCCGTCCGGGCGGCGTTCATCATCAGCGCGGCCACCTGCCGCAACGTCTCCAACGATGTCTCGTTCTGCATCTCGATCATATATACAAAATATTTCAAAGTTCAACCCCCGCAAATGTAAAATTTTTTCGTCACTCGTCCCAGCCGGATCGATCCGGCTGTCGTTTGGAAATCTCCGGCGAAAAGGCAAACTTTACACGGTCAGGGAAAAGAAAAACGCAGCATGGGAATCAGCAAAAAAGGACGTCGAACCATCCGGATCGACCGCCGGCTCTACGTTTGGTCCGTCGCGTCGGACGACGGACCGTGGCCCATCCTGCACATTCTCTCCGAAGACAAGCGATTCGCCCTCTCCTGTCCGCTCCACACCCCGACGCCCTATGTAATCAACCGAGGGGAGCAGTTTCAGGGAGTCGCGAAGCGCAACCCTGTGGTAACGGTCCGATATCTCTTGCCTTTCCCCGTTCCGGCGACGATTACGCCTCAGTTCGTCGCCGCTCTGATCCGCTGGGCCACGACGGAGAACGAGCCGGTACGGATCGAATGGAACGGAACGGATATTCCGGTCTGATGCATGCCCGGGATGCGGGATATGCTTCTCAGAAAAGAAATTGTTTATCAACCCATTAAAATCCATCGGCGGATTTTTTTCGAAGAAAAATTTGGCGGGTCCGAAAATTTGTCTACTTTTGCATCACCGAAAGGGAATGATGCTTCTCTAGCTCAGTTGGTAGAGCACGACACTCTTAATGTTGGGGTCCAGGGTTCGAGCCCCTGGGGAAGCACGAAGATAGAACGATTCCGTAGCTCAGCTGGTAGAGCACAACACTTTTAATGTTGGGGTCCTGGGTTCGAGCCCCAGCGGGATCACAATCAAAAATGGCAAAACGCCGCAAAGCACTGAAATCACTTGATTTTCAGTGCTTTTTCTTTTTGCCAAAATTTCAGAATGGCGCAGAATACAGAGGTGGTGAGTGAGTCATTAGTGAGTACTCACGTTTGTGAGTAATTCGACTCACGGTTGGCAAAAATCATCAGTGAGTCGGCTGAAACACCGAAAGTTAAGCCGGTGTCAAGCCTCACAAAGTGGGGTTTTGAGCATGGGAACGAACCTTTGACCCGGTTGGGGTCGCAATTTTCAGAGTTTCTAAATACTATTTAACTCTTGAAATATTCTTTAACTATAATTCCCCGCTCAAACCGCTTTTTGAAGCCGATTTCAGCGATTTGCACCATCTTGCACCGTGAGCCGGACTCACGGTTTTGGTGGAATACAGGCGTGAGCCGTCCAATCAGTCATATCCGCGATATTTGATGCTCTTTCTCGTTTGGTGATATCGGCGAAAATGATTATATTTATATAACCATTAAACCCACAGAGAAATGACACCAGATTCTTATTTTACCCTGACTTTCTACGCAAGGAAGCCAAAGACAGAAAAGAGCGAATATCCGCTCTACGCCCGTATCTCGGTCGGAGGCCAGATGACGGAGTTTACAATCGGTCGTTCAGTGACCCCCAGACACTGGAACCAGAAACGCAACCAGAGCGACGGCACATCGCGTCGCGACAAGGAGCTGAACAAATTCCTTGAGATGGTGCGCGCCCGTTTCTGCGAAATTCACAACATGCTCATACGTGAGAACAAGCTGGTAAATCCGGCTATCCTAAAAGCGCATTACATGGGAACTATGGAGAAGCCCAAGATGATGTGCGAGGTGTTCCGCGAGGCAAACGAGAAACGCAAGGAGGAACTTGACCGTGGTGACATCGTGAAGCCCACCTATCAGCGCTGGACTCGTTGCGTTGACTATCTGGAGGACTTCTTCAAACTCCACTACAAGACCGACGACATTCCGATAAAGGAGGTTACATCGGGGATGCTTGACGACTTCGAGCATTTCCTGCGTATGAAGAAATCCTGCGCCAACAATGCTGCCGTGCGCTATCTTCGCTGCGTGAAAAACGTGTTGCAGTACGCTCTCGCCAACAAGTGGATAGACCACGACCCGTTTATTGGCAAGAAATACCAGCGTACATACAGTGAGCGTCAGTTCTTGACCGAGGCTGAAATAAAGGCCATCATGGAGCTTGACCTGAAAGAGTTGCCACGATTGGAAGTAGTGCGTGACACCTTCGTGTTCTGCTGCTTCTCCGGACTTGCCTTCTGCGACATGAAATCACTCACCATTGACAACATACAAGACGATGACAAAGGCAATACTTGGATACGCAAGGCCCGTGCCAAGACAGGAGAGATGTGTATAATCCCGATGCTTGACATACCCCGCCAGCTCATCAAAAAGTATTCGGATCATCCTGTTGTTAAGGCTACGGGAGTAGTCATGCCGGTGATTACCAACCAGAAGATGAACGCCTATCTGAAAGAGATTGCAGATTTGGCGAAAATCAAAAAGCATCTGACAACCCATGTGGCGCGCCATACATTCGCATCTATGTCGCTCTGCAACAACGTGTCCATCGAGGTAATATCCAAGATGCTCGGTCACAGCGACATAAAGACAACGCAAATTTACGCCAAGATGCAGGATCAAGCTGTGTATGATGGTATGGCGACCATGCGCAGCAAATTCAACAATGTGAAGGTGGTATAAATCCGACTGTCACTGAATGAAGTAAATAAATGCGGTCATCGGTATTACCCGGTGGCCGCATTTTCGGTTTCAGTATTTGGGGCGGTATGTGGATCTCAAAAACTCCTCCACATCATCATCTGCATAGAGTATCTTGCCGTCAAGCCGGTAATAGGCTATCTGCCTGTTATCTCGGTATTCCTGCAATGTGCGTCTTGAAATGTTGAGTTTTTCCGAGAGTTGGGCATCGGTATAAAACTTTTTACCCAAGAACGACGGATGTATTTCAGTATTCAATCTCTCAACGATTTCAAGCACTGTAAGACTGTCGGCATGGAAATTCCCTATTTCATTGCTGTCACGGGTATATATCGTTCCCATTTCCCGGTACAGCCTCTACTCGTTCAAGTAATCCGAAAGCATCTCCGGCGAGGAACATAGACCCTTTCCCGCTCTTGACGAACCCTATACGTCCGCTTTTTTTGAGCGAGCGGACTTTGGACTCGGAGATATGGAGCAATTCACAGAGTTCCTGTAACGTAAGCCAGTCATCAGGCTCTTTGTTCCTTACGCGCTCGAAGAAAGTGATAAATACTTTCTTCAAATATGACATTCGGCTGAATATCTCTTCAAGTTCGGATTTTTCGATTTGAACAAACTCGGACATAAAATATTGGTGGATTAAGTGGTGGACGGGATATGTGTTTGAAAAAAAGAAGGCGGGTATCCCTCCCGCCTTCTCACCACTAAATCCACAATCAAAATAAATTATGACTGCGATTCAGTGGCAAAGTTAGCGATTTTTATCGGATTATGCGCTATTGTTCAGCGGCTATTTTTCAATCACGATATAAATTATCGCTGTCGTGGCGATCATTCGTTTTTGGGTGTGTAGCGCAGAATGTCGGTTACGGTATCGGAAATCCACTCGCCGAAGCCCTTGACGGCTTTTCTGCCTGTTATTGTGCCGTAGGGTATCTCGTCAGCTCCATATTGCCCGACCAGTATGCTGTGGGCAAGATTGTAGGGAGCGAGGCCAAGCAGCAGACGGTCGCCTTCGGGCGTGCAGGCGATAGTGCCGTCCTCTATCGTGATGAAGCCCTTGCGCATAAGACCTTCGAGTGCCGTGCCGTATTCGTGTACGGTGTGGCAGTAAGGCATATCAGGGTGCGTAGTGTCTGCGGTCAGCGTCGCATATCCTGTGAGGTTGGCAAGTGTTGGAACAAAGCCGTATGAAATGGGCGATACCTCTTTGACCGGAGCCATCATCTTTTCGACTATGGGGATTGTCTGTTCCGATGTGCCTGGGTATTCGGGCTTCGGCTTTCTCACCTCCCATCGGCAGGTGAATGTCAGTCCGGCGATTTCAGCCGTCACAGTGGCATACTGTTTCTTTTCCGGTGGCATTGCCGCCACTTCCATGCGCCCTGCAATAAGTCTGTACAGGCTGCGCTCGGTCTTTGTGGCGCGTTTGGACAGTCGGCGCAACACGGTTATTTCGTTGCCGGCGTCAGGCGTGGTGACGTATGGCGATGAGATAAAGCCCTGCTCGTAGAGCTTCTCCGCTGTCCTGACGGTGAGCGACGGCATAAAGCCGAAGTTGTCGAATGCGTCCATCTGGAGAGTGAGCATCGTGTGGAGTCTGACTCCCGGCGCATCTTCTTCCGTGACGGTCATCCGCGCCCTGACGGGTTCGCCGACAGGGATAGTGTCAACGATTGCGGCGCAGACCCTCTCGCTCTGCCAAGACTGATCAGAAATGAGGTGCAGCCCTCCGTAATCGAGGAAGATTCTGTACGCCTTCGGCTGGGCGTCATATTGTGCCGCCTGTTCATCCATGTCACCGAGATACTGCATGGCCACGACCTCCTTGCGTGTCAGCGGCCCGCCTTCGTAATACCAGCGTTTGAGAACTCCGGCGAAATTATATTCAAACATCATGTCCATCGCGCCTGCCACAAGACCCGATTGGGCGAGATTGTGCAGGTGACGGCCTTTCTTCTCGCTTAGAGAATGAACGCCTGATAGATGAACGGGTAATGCGGGGAAGCCACATGCGGCTCGTCGGATGCCCGACTCGGGAGTGTCGGCAGATATTGAAGAAACGCGCCTGAGCGTCGGCCCCCTCGTCTGAGGCGAAGACAACCTCTTTCGCGTTACGGAACAGCGGTTTGAGTACGCGGTCACGTTTCTTGTCGGTGACGGCGATCTTGAATTTCTCCGGCACGAATGGCAGACTTCCGTTTGCGGCCTTGTCAAGACCGACAGGCTTGATAAAGCCGCGGTGAACGTAGGCAACGGTGATGTCGCCGTTGGTATATACCCCGTATGCCGGGTTAAGTGTCGCCTTCAATGCTTTGGCGACGGCTCTGGCTATGCGGTATTTCTCGCATACAATCAGTTGTGTCATAATTTTTGTGGGTTTAGTTGGTGAATGTTTTGAGAACATGGGGAGGCCGCGCGTACCTCCCCATGTCGTGAAGATACTTGTCAGGATACTGACAGGTTGCCGGAGGTGGGATATTTGTCGCAGTGGATTTTGTGGATTCAGTGGTCGGATCTATGTTCCGGCAGACGTGTCAGCGAATCGCAGTCGTTTTGACTGTGGATAACGGATAAAGTGGTGAGGCGGCTACGGCTTTGGAATCTTGGGCTGGGGCTGGTGCTGCTTTTTCTGCTGCGCCTCGTCCTTCGGCTCTGTCTGTCCGCGCTGGAGCGGTTCATTCACGTTCTTGGTCGCCTCGTTGGTCTTGCCGTCGTTGTTTACCGCCATCTGGGTTTTGCTTTCCTCGGCGATGCCCACAACCTTGTCGCGGTCGGGATATACGCGGGTGGTCTGAGGCTTGCGCTCTTTGGGGTCATATTGCAGGTATATGGTGCAGTCGTTGCCACTCCTGTCCTTGCCCTCACCGACGAGCACCTGTTTCCCGGCGAGGTAGTCAGCCTGTTTCTGCTCGTCGAGCGGGATATGGTACCACTGTGTCAGACGCTTGGGGTTGCCGTTGGCGTCGTGCCAGTTGTCTTTGAGGGTTTGCCCGGATTGTTGCCCGCCCTGTTGCTGGCTCTGTTGTGCCCGCTGTGCCTCCTGCTCGTTCTGCTGACGGTACTGAGCCGAGTTGACAAAGGCGATGTCACGCTTGGATGCGTTGTATTGCAGGTCAGCGGTGAATTTCTGTCCGTTGGGGAGTTCGACGTGCTGTTCCTTGATAAGACCGCCGCTTTTTAGTATGCCTATCTGCTGCATTGTCAGATTTATATTGGCAACCTTCTGTTTGATAAAGATTTTATCGACAGGTATGCTCTCGATTTCGTTTGTGAGGCGGTCTATGCTCACGAGGCATTTATGCACCTCTCCTGTCGCGGGGTCTTTGAGGTCAACGGCTTTGCCGAGATTGCCCGTGTTGGATAACTCCACCTTGTCCTCGGCAGAGAATGTGTAGCCCCGGAACGGCTGGTCAAGCAACGGTTCCTTCTTGACAAAATGGGGTGTGAGCGAATATGTGCCGTCGGGATTAGTGCGGAATGACAGGCGTGCGTCCAGCTTTTCGTCGCTTCCGTCGGGGTCGTTGACTTTATGGAGTTCCGGCGACTTGTGATGGTAAACCATCTGCTGGAGCGCGCCGGTCTTTTCCAGATTCTCTCGACTGATGCCCCATTGCTTCTCTATCTCCGCCCAGTTCACCTTGTCGGGATCAACCGGTTTGATTTTGACGGCGGGCGTCTTCATCTTGACGCGGTATTTATCGAGCATCTCCCTGTTGGTTTCGGGATCGTTGAGCATTTCCGCCATAGGCTGGCTCAGAGCCTCGTAAAGTAATTCGGGAGGTGCGCGAATGTCGTCATTGTGAGTTCTGATGCCGGCGAGAGCCATGCCTGCAATCACAGCGGTCTTGAAGTCCGCTTCGGAGGATGTTCCGTTGCCCATAATGTCATTCTGCATCTGTGGTGCAGAACATCTCTCTGAGTGCCACGCTCAAAAATACGAACATGAGGCAACCGACAAACCAGTCGATATACTCCGCATTGTCATCGCACATAGGAGCGGAACATGCTTACTTTCTGTCGAACTTACGTTTGAATGAGCGTTTTTTGTTTCTCGTGGAAGACTTCTTTACGAAGTCGGAAGCGTTGGGTGGATTTTTTGTTTCCATTCGGTTGTTTTGGGTTTGGTTTGCGAGGAATAGCCCTCGGTTGAAATTATAACCGAATGGTTGAAAAGTGAGGTGATCCGAGGCGTGTTAAAATCAACAACTCACTAAATGACAACCTCTTAAATTCTTAAAATTTACAATAGTTAAATTCTTGTTTTCACGCCGGATAGTAAATAAACCTGAAGATTATGCGTGAAATATATCCTTAAAATGAAAAAATGGCAGATTAGATTAAGACAAAAAATAGCGTGCAATTCACGCCATCTCTCTTGAGGGTTCTGGACTACCCATTGTCGAAAAGGTGTGTATGCACGCTATGCAGTAAGCATAGCATAAGCATCACGCCAAGCTCGACATTCGTAAATTGTCCAGATCTACAAGAGAACTTATGCGGAAGTTATGTTATCCTATAAATTTGATGCGATTGACTCTACAACCGCAGTCTTTGCTATTTTAACACTGCAGAGTTAGTTATTTTTTATGAGCTGTCAAACCTCCGGCTCACCCTTCTTGCCGATGCAGTGTTTCTTACGCTGTTCTATCAGAGCGCGTTCCGAGATTCCCAACAGCTTTGCTGCTCCTGTCCAAGAACCACTACGACGGTACGCCTCAATGATTTTTTCCTTGTCTTTTTGCGGCTTGCGCAGAGTAAAGCTGTCATCTGCATCAGGCTCCGACTGGCTGAAATTGAGGTCGGCTGCCGATATTACATCGGTTTTTGAATGGAAGGCGGCATAAAGTACGGTATCTTTAAGTTCCCTTACATTGCCGGGCCACGGGTGCAGCTTCAACGCTTTGACTGCCGAGGCATCGAGTTTTTTTCTGTGCTGTTCTCTGCTGTGGGCAAAACGTGTCAGGAAATAGTCTGACAACGGCACGATGTCTTCGGTCACCTCCCGTAATGGCGGTACTGTTACGCCAACCTGTCGTAGTGTGTAGAACAGATTTGGGCGAAACGTCTTTTCAGACACCATACGACGCAGGTCGGGGTCTGCGGTGCATATAACCCTCACATTCGGATGCTCGTTTTCAAGTATGTGCAGAAGCACCGATTGTTTCTCGAAGTTCAGCAACTGCACGTTCTTGATGATGATTGTACCGCCGTCAGCCTTCTTGAAGTACCTTTCCATCCGGTTAAGGACTTCACTTCGCAGATTTGCAGGGTCGTGGTTGCCGACAAGTGCCGCGCCGCCGGCCTCTATGACGGTGCATGGCTTTTGTGACCGAGAACTATACCTGTAAATCTCTTTTGCAATCTGCTCTTTTCTGAGCCACATTCGCCGAAGATGACGGCATTGACATCCGTCGCGGCAATATTTCTTATTGCCCGCTCAATCTCGGCAAATGCCTGACTTTGGCGTGGGATCAGCTCGTCAGGGAGCAGGAGCATTGTTCTGCCCGGTCTTGCATACCTGCCCACTGTTTCGACAAGCTGCTTGTCCATTGCCGGACGCTGAATGATGTTGACGGCACCGCCGTCTTTCATCACATCGGCAATATCCAATGGGTTGAGATTATCCACTATGGCGACTACGGGAAATCCGTATCCCTCTGTCTTCTGCCAGTTGATTAACTCCTGCGCTGTGCCACGGACGAATTTCATCGCCGCGACAATCACTGCGCCGGGTGGAAGTTTCTCCACCTCGTCTTTTGCAGCCTCCATCGTCTCGACTGCTATCGGCTCGTAGCCGGCTCGCGTAAGCAAGCCAACCATGAGCCGACGGTCGGAGTCGGAGGCATCTACAATGAGGATTTTGTTCATTGTTAGATAAATTTAGATTATTAAAATACACAGTCAGATACGTTTCATGAAAGAGCATGAAACGTATCTGAGTTTTGTAGTTATTTGTCAGAATATCACATAAGCCATGTATTATTTGGTGCGGCTTACCACATGTATGGTTTTGCCTTCTTTATCGAGCAAATTCAGTTTAAGATTCTCTTTGTCGGCGGTCAGGACAGAGAATCCGGGAGAATTGTTGCAAAATACGGTGCCCTCGATTTCTTTCGGAGTCCGCGTGAGGGAGCCGGATGTGTTGACCACATAGTCGATTTTTGAATCCGGGCGGCGGATGTGCTGGTAATTGTGAATATGACCGCAGATATACATATCCACATTGTGCTTCCGCAGAATTGTGTCAACTTTCTTCTGCATATCTGTTCGCTCAGATTCCGACTTGTCGGTATAGGCATAGATGGGATGATGACCGACCACAACGATCCAGTCTTCCGTCGCCTCTGTCAAAGTCTTTTCGAGCCATTGCAACTGGGCTTCGGTATCCTGATTCACAGCATCGGGATATGTGTCGGTCTTTTTCCTGTATTTGTCAATCAAAGGAGTAGTGTCGAGAAATACCACCTTGACAGTTGTCCCGTCATCTTCAAAGGTCTTGGTGTAATATCTTGCCGGCATCTCCCAACGGCGGGATATGCCGGAATAGTCGATAACCGCTTGGGTGTTGCCGCGATATTCATGGTTGCCGCAGACGGGATACCAGTTCACCATAAGCTCCGGGTGGTCGTAGATAAGCTCATAGTTGGTCATCCACAAGGGGTCTGTCACACTCTCCACTCCGCCGTAGTGATGTGTGTCGCCAAGAGCAAGAATAGCATCGGGTCCTATTTGTTCTGCAATTCTGCCCATCGTCGCGGCAACAGGCTTCTGGTCATAGTGACCATTACGTCCGAGGTCTGACACTACCATCAGGTTCACATCGCCTTTGGCGATTTCATTCTGGGCAATGGCTCCAAAAGAGGGGATGAGAGCCAACGCCGCGATAAGTAATTTACGAATCATTGTTTTGTATTTTTAGAATGTTACTTTTACACCACCGTTGAGTTTCACTCCGTAATATTCCTGCTGCATCGTGTAGTCCTTGCTACCTTGATAATAGCGCAGAGGCTGATTGAGGAGGTTATTGCAGTCGGCATATACGGTTATTTTTGTTTTGCGCCCGAATGTGTAGCTGACGTTAAGGTCCAGATATTTCACGGCATCATAGTATCGGTCGTAGAACGAACTTGCGCCCATTTCGTCGATAAATGCCGAGGCATAGTTGAATGAGACTCTTGCGGAGAAACCGCATTTGTCGAAATAGAGCGAGAGGTTGGCTGTATGTTCTGGAGAACCGGGCAGGCTGAGGCCTTTCTCGTTTTCACGACCTTCGAAGTTGAAGTCGGTAATACGCGAGCGTGTGTAGGTGTATGTCGCATAAAGTCCGAGACATTTCATTGCCGGAGTGATGAAGCTGAAATCGCGTTGCCATGCCATTTCCACTCCGAAAAGATTAGCGTTGCCACCGTTTTTAGGTTGTGTGAACTTAGTCCAGACAGTACCCTGATACTCCTTGTTATAAGCCACCTCATCAACGATGAATCCGTCTATTCTTTTATAGAAAATTCCGGCGGACACAAGTCCGATTGATTTCCAGTAATATTCAGCGTTGAGGTCTAAATTATGTGAGGTAGTCGCTTTAAGACCGGGATTGCCAATCCTTATCTCATTGTCGCCACGTTTGATATTCATGCCGGGAACGAGTGCGGAATATTTTGGCCGGGATATAGACTGGTTATAACCGGCACGCAGCATGAAATCCTTCTTGATGTCCCATTTCAATAATAATGAGGGGAGGAAATTTATATAATTTGAAGTCTCAGGCTCGGTCTTGGAGACGCTGTTGGATTCATCATCGTAATTTCTGCCGATGTAACGCAGTGATGTGTTCTCGACACGCAGACCGCCCATAAAGTTAAGGTGGTCGGAAAGTCTGGAATCAATACGCACATAACCTGATGCCACATTCTCCCTCGCATGGAAATTGCCCGCAAGTTCCTCTGCAATTTGCTCTCGCTCAAACAAATTGGAATCGTCAAGATTGAGGGAGCCAAGAAATTTCTTGTCAACGAATGTGCCGGCCTGATATTTTGAGGAAGGCATGAATCTGTCGGTACTTTGGTCTGTGGTATGTGCAAGCGCATCTGCGTTAAATGCCTTTTTGTCAAGCGGAGTGTATTCGTAATAGTCTATCTCCTTATCTTTTGTCTTGTTCACGAACTTGCATCCAAACTTGATTTCTGAGCGTTCGCTAAGTCGGGCCTTGAAATCCAGTGCCGCCTTGAAGTCCTGCTCCACAATATCCTCCTGCTGCTGTGTAAGCTCTTTGAGCGAAAAGTCATCATTCAAGGTCATTGTATATCCTTCGTCGGGAGTGGCAAATGGCTCTCTCGGATTATTCAGGTCGAAACTGAACCTCTGCGATTTGAGACGGTAGTCGATGTATCTCTCATTCGGGCGTTTCTCCGTAGCCCGTGCATATCCCAGTTTCCAGTCCATGCCAAGGATACCTAAACGGTTTTCACCTCCCAAAGTGAAATCCATTGTCCGTTGGCGTTCAAGACGGGCGTTTCGTTCGTCACCCGAACCTCCTTTTGTCTGGACACGCACATCGGCTTTCCCTTCGGACGTAATGTCTTTGAGTGTTGTCCTGTAACGGTTTTCCCAATCATTGCGGTTGTTGAAAATACCCTTGAACCAGACCTTGTTGAAGTCATTGAACTTCCAGTCGAGCGACAATGAGTAGCTCTGTCGCTCTCGTGTGACATAATACTGCCTTATCTGATAGTCGTTGACATAGATTTTGCCGTCGTCATCCTTTTCCCATATAAATTCCGTATTATATGATCCGGCAGGCGCATTATTATAGGAGGCCGCAAGCATCACTCCGAAGCGGTCATTGAAGAAACGGTTACCGAGAGTGAGTCCGAAATTCATCTGCGCCTTACGGCTTATCCAGTTGTAGCCTGTTCCCGCTACGGCTCCGAAAGTAAATCTGTGTGGCGAATTTTTCGTAACGAGGTTGATAGAACCGCCGATGGCATCGCCGTCCTGATCCGGCATAAGTGTCTTGCTGACCTCTATTGTTTGAATCATATCGGACGGTATAAGGTCAAGCTGAACATTGCGACTGTCTCCCTCGGCCGATGGCAGTCTTGACCCGTTGATTGTCACAGAACTGAACTCAGCCGGAGTGCCGCGTACCTGACCGAAGCGGGCCTCGCCCTGATCATACTGCACATTGATACCGCTTATACGTTTCAGAGCGTCTCCGATATTCGAGTCGGGGAATTTGCCAATCTGGTCGGCAGATACCACATTGGTTATATTGATATTATTCTTCTGGGCATTTATGGCTCTCTGCTGCCCGGAGAAAACGCCGGTCACTACAACTTCATTCAGTTCCAGTGATGTATCCGACATTACAATGTCTTCAACCGTCGATTTTTCCGAAACCACGATTGTTTTACTGACCGGAAAAAAACCGATATAAGTTACTTTCAGATTATGATTCCCGAATGAAAGGTTGGCAAACGAGAAAAAGCCGTCGAGATCTGTAACCGCCGACAGCTTGTTGCTGTCAATGATAACCACCGCCCCCGGCAGCGGGTTCTTCTCATTGTCAAGGATGCGGCCTTTAAGTTGTCCGTATTTCGGACTGTCAGCCGCCATAATGGTCAGACTTGAAGCAAGTGCGACCAAAAAAGTTGACATTACTTTTTTCATTGTGATTGTTGTTTTGTTTCTGATTCACGCTGCAAAAGTCGCTAACTAATATTTCATGGGTTTATCAGATTTGTTTAGATTTTATGAAATAAATTGTGTCATTAAACTTTTATTAAACTTCTGAGCATTAGGACAGTATCTAACCGATTATTAGTAATTTTGCGGCATGGAAACAAAAAAGAAGATACTTGTTGTCGATGATGAGGAAGCCCTGTGTGACGGCCTTGGATTCAATCTTGAAGCGGAAGGCTATCAGGTCGACATGGCGTATAGCGCGGAGGAGGCTCTTGCCCTCAACCTTGCCGCCTATGACTTGATACTCCTCGATATTATGATGGGGGAAATATCCGGGACTCAACTGGCACGCATAATGAAGTCGAATCCGGCAACGGCCTCCGTTCCCATCATATTCTGCACAGCAAAAGACACGGAGGAGGATATGATTTCGGGACTCGATCTCGGGGCTGATGACTATATCATGAAGCCATATTCTCTTAATGCTGTGCTTGCCCGAATAAGGACTGTGCTTCGCCGTACGGCGGCTTCTGTCGCACTTGCCAAGGCTGATTCTGACCTTGTTTCATACAAGGGGCTGGTACTGTCTGCAAAAAACAGGACCTGCACGGTTGATGGTACGGAGGTGAAAATGTCTAAAAAGGAGTTTGAGATATTGCTTAAACTAATCTCAAATTCGGGGCAGGTTTTTACACGTACGGATTTGCTTAACGAGATATGGCCTGACGAGGTTGTAGTGCTCGACAGGGTTGTAGATGTGAACATAACCCGTATCCGCCAGAAAATCGGCATCTACGGCAAGAATATTGTAACTCGCTCGGGGTACGGTTATGGGTTCGTTGAATAAGCTCTCCTATCCGCAGCGGCTGTTCGTGTGGCTTCTTGGATATTCCTTGCTGATGGTAGGCTGCTTTGTCGTATTTCAGTATCATAGGGAAAAGGAATTCAAAGCGGAAGAGATTGACAAGCAGCTCCAGCTTATCAATACATATATCCTTACCGAACTTGGTGAGGGACACGATGTGCCGGATATCAGACTCGACGATTTCAAACCGTTTGACGATATCCGTGTCAGCGTAATTTCCGACAAAGGACATATAATATATGACAACACACTTGATTCCCTGCCTAAAACCAACCACCTTGACCGTCAGGAAATACGGGATGCCGTACGGCATGGGGCGGGCTACGCTGTAAGACGGCACAGCGAGAGTACGGGCAACTACTATTTTTACTCGGCGAAAAAGAGCGATGACGGGAATATTGTCCGTACTGCGGTGCCATATTCGGTTTCATTCAGAGGACTGTTGCAGGCCGATTATGGCTTTCTGTGGATTATGGGGATTATCACAATGGTGATGTGCGTACTTGGCTATTTCGCAACCCGAAGGGTCGGCCTCCACATAATCAGGCTGAACAGATTTGCGGAAAACGTAGAAAACGGTGCCCAGATTTCCGACACCGAACCGTTCCCCCATGATGAGCTTGGCGAGATTTCAAACCACATTGTCCGCCTTTATGCCCGTTTGCAACAGGCTGTCGCTGACAGGGACAGCGAACATCGCGCAGCCCTCCATGAACAGCTTGAAAAGGAACGTATCAAAAAGCAACTCACGAATAACATAAACCACGAACTGAAAACCCCGGTCGCATCAATCAGGGTCAGTGTGGAGACGATGCTGGCACACAGGAATATGAGCGATGAAAAGCAGATATTGTTCCTGCAACGTTGTCTTACAAACACAGAAAGGCTCCAAAGGCTTCTGACCGATGTCTCGCTCCTGACACGCATGGACGACGGAAGCGCCTCTATATTGAAAGAACAGGTTAATCTCACGGATATAATAAATGACGTGGTTGAGGACCGACAGATAATCGCCGCCACAAAGGGCATAAGGATTGAGAATTTTGTCTCTCATAACGTAATCATGGCCGGAAATGCTTCTCTGCTTGAGGCCGTTTTCAACAACCTTATAGACAATGCGATTGTTTATAGTGGAGGAACCAGAATAAAAATAGAATTAATCAGCATCGACAACGATAAAGTTGTAATTGCATTGTCCGACAACGGATGCGGCGTTCCTCCCGAACACCTGCCAAGACTGTTTGAAAGGTTCTATCGCATTGACAAGGGACGGTCACGAGCGGCCGGTGGCACCGGACTCGGGCTTTCGATAGTGAAAAACGCCGTGATTCTTCATGGCGGTGAAATCTCCGCCGAAACTCAATGCTCAGGCGGATTATTGTTCAAAATAACATTTTCAAGAAACTCAAAATGAAGACAAAACTAAAAATCGCGCTTGTAGCTCACGACCAACGCAAAGCCGATATGGTAGATTGGGTAAGATTCAACGCCCAATACCTTTCACAGCATGAGCTGGTATGTACCGGCACGACTGGAGGGCTTATAAAGAATGCTTTCTCAGAAGCAGGAATAGATGCCCAAGTCGAATGTATGAACTCCGGACCGATGGGCGGTGATGCCGAAATAGCGGCAATGGTGGTAAGAAACGAAATTGATCTTGCCATATTCCTGATAGACGACCTCAATGCGCAGCCCCACGAGGCGGACATTCAGATGCTTTTGCGTCAATGTCGTCTCCACAACGTGCCGATTGCCTGCAACCGAATAAGTGCGGACCTGATGATTTCAAGCCGTCTGTGGGATGACCCGACGTATAAACCCATCGAACAGAGCTATATAAGGTTTGACCGCAATTAAACACTCTGTCAGTCCGGCAGTTTTAATAAATGGTTAAGGATTTTGAAATAATCATGAAATGTTTTCTTAGTTACTTTGCGGCAGAATAAGTAATTGAGATAACAATGGAAATACTGTTTCTTTGCGTAGTAATTTTTCTTTTCCTGCTGGCTGTGTTTGACCTGTCAGTAGGTGTGAGTAACGATGCTGTCAACTTCCTGAACTCGGCTATCGGGTCTAAGGCGGCATCATTCAAAAGAGTCCTGATTGTCGCTTCCATCGGTGTGTTCATCGGTGCGGCAATGAGTAACGGAATGATGGAGATTGCCCGGCACGGAATTTTCCGTCCCGAGCATTTTTCGTTCTATGACCTTATCTGCATCTTCATGGCGGTAATGGTCACGGACATCATCCTTCTCGACGTGTTCAACTCGCTGGGTATGCCGACATCGACAACCGTGTCAATGGTTTTCGAGCTGCTGGGTGCCACCTTTGTCGTTGCATTGATTAAAATGGCAGGAGGCATCGGTCTCGGTTTCGATGACTTGCTTAACACGGAGAAAGCCCTGTCGGTGATTCTCGGAATATTCCTGTCGGTGGCGATAGCCTTTTTCTTCGGAACGGTTGTGCAGTTCATATCCCGCATGGTGTTCTCGTTCAATTACCGGAGCAACCTGAAATGGAAGATAGGAATATTCGGAGGTATATGTGCAACTGCGATTGTTTACTTTCTTCTGATTAAAGGGGCTAAAGATCTTTCTTTCATGACCCCTGAACTGAAAGCGTGGATAAAAAACAATACGGCTCTGATAATACTGTCCTGTTTCGTGGTTTTCACGCTGCTGATGCAACTGCTCCATATCTGCAAGGTCAACGTGTTGAAAGTCATAGTGCTTATGGGCACGTTCTCGCTTGCCGTGGCATTCGCAGGTAATGACCTTGTGAACTTCATAGGTGTTCCCTTGAGCGGTCTGGCTTCATATCAGGATTTTATGGCTAACGGCGGAGGGGATTCCAAAGGTTTCCTTATGGATTCACTCAACGGCCCGGCAAATACACCGATATATTTCCTCATCGGTGCCGGTGTCATAATGGTGGTCTCGCTTGCAACGTCAAAAAAAGCCCGGAATGTGACCAAGACTGAAATCGGTCTCGGAAGCCAGCAGGGTGGCGATGAGATGTTTGGTTCTTCCCGCATTGCCCGGCGGCTAGTAAGATGGACCTTATCATTCCTTTCTTGGTTAAGGCGTGTCACACCCGCGAAAGTACGCCGTTGGTTCAACCGTCGTTTTAATGTGGATGAGACCATTATGGATCAAGGTGCGGCTTTCGACCTCATACGCGGCTCTGTCAATCTGGTGCTTGCCGGCGCACTCATTGCCCTCGGCACCTCGCTGAAACTGCCCCTGTCAACCACTTTCGTAACATTTATGGTCGCTATGGGTACTTCTCTTGCCGACAGGGCATGGGGCAGGGAAAGTGCCGTGTTCCGCATCACCGGCGTGATTTCCGTAATCGGCGGTTGGTTCCTTACTGCGGGTGCGGCGTTTATCGGCGCAGGACTGATTGTTGCAGCAATGCACTATGGCGGTCAGTGGGTGATGCTTCTGTTGGCGGCTTTGACCATATTCATAATCATCAATAGCAACCGTCGATTCAGAAAGAAGACAGAAGAAGATAACGGTGACGCGCTGTTCCAGACCATCATATCCACACAGGATAAAACACAGACATGGCCGTTGCTTATGATGTATATCACCGAGCAACAAGAGAAGTTCTTGATCTATGCCGAGGAAAAATACCGGGATATAACATCGGCTTTCATAACTGAAAGTTCCGGGGTGCTGAGCAAAACGGAGTCAAGCCTCGCCCGCCAGAAGACCATACTTAAAAACGCCCGCCGTAAGGAAACTCTATGTCTGCGTCATTTGACACGCGAGATGGCGATAGAAAAAAGCACTTGGTTCTATCTCAGCAACAACTGCTGTATGGGCATACTGTATAACCTGCGGCGCATCAACGAGGTCTGCAAAGAGCATGTCGACAACAATTTCCTTCCTCTGCCTCCCAAATATACTACTGAATACGAGATGATACGGACACAAATAAGTACACTGTTCAACGATACCGTCAAACTTATGGGGAGCGGGGATACAGATACGATAAGTACCCTCCGCCGACACTGCGACGAGATAAAGGATACTGTTTCCGACACATATCACCGTGTGCATGACCAGCTCCGCGACGGAGACACATCGGCAATGGCGGTTCTGTATGTCTATGTCAATATGCTTCAGGAAACGCAGGAAATGGTATCGTCAATAAGGAAATATCTGCGGGCGTTTGCCAAGCTGCGTGACTCGGATTTCCGCACACGCCCTGCCAAAATCATGGTGCCCACAGTATAAAGTCTAAGTAAAAAGGATTGTACCAAAGGTTGAGATGGGAGTGCATATCTCCCATCTTTTTTATGTCGTAATTGACTGATAGATTTAATATTTATCTAATATTTCCGATATAAACGTGAAATAAAAATGCGATTACTTTGTATCAAAGAAATACTATAAATCACGTACGTTACAGTTCTCTCGATAATGGCTCTGGCCGGAATCATCGTTATGTTGCGACGGCATATCCGCAGACATAAGGT
This sequence comes from uncultured Rikenella sp., assembly GCA_910577885.1. Lineage (GTDB taxonomy): Bacteria > Bacteroidota > Bacteroidia > Bacteroidales > Rikenellaceae > Rikenella. The sequence goes on along the minus strand of CAJTNK010000005.1, from coordinate 33,917 downwards.
CAAGGAAATGTATTGTTTTATCCCCGCCCGTCCTGTTGAAAAGTCTTGCTTGACTATGACGATGCAGTCATGCGGTCCGATTATCGACAAAGCGTTGAAATGTCTTTCAAACAATGACAGTATAGCCGTTTGCAAGAATCATCGAATCGGGTCAGAAACCATTGACATAATCAGTGAGAAAGTCCGAAATTGTTCGGCGGACTCTGATGATACTATCGGCAAGACTGCGCTATATTGTGAATATATGCTTGAGGCTACGGACAAGATTGCCGAAACCACACGTCATCTTGTCACTTCCCCGGATGGCTATATACCTATCTCTTACAAATGTGAGATCGAAACAATTCGTGGAGGGATTGTCCGACTGTCTCAATTGGCTGACAGCATACTTAGTTCAGATGTTGACACAATGAAGATTAATGGAGATGCGGGCTTGGAGAAAGATTTTATCGAACACAGCATCGCCGTACATTCCAAAGGGATGACACATGAAGACTTTGATGAAGGAGCTCCCGCTTATTCTTATCTTATGCTCCTGTATTATCTTCATTCCTTTGTCAGCTCCTTTTCACAGGCACTCAAAAACATTGAAACAAGCAATAAACCAATGACAGCATGAAACGGATTTTAATTATGACGGCATTGTCAGTATTTGCATTGTCTGCCGTGGCTCAGGATAAAAATCCATTTATCCCGGAAATACACGGGACTATCCGGGCCAAATATGAATATGAGCCTCAAATAGATAAGGGACGCTTTGAGATACGCAATGCGCGTCTGAGCGTGGAAGGCAGGGTGATTCCTATTGTAAGATACAAGGCCGAGATAGACCTTTCGGACGAGGGTACTATAAAGATGCTTGACGCATATATACGTCTGCAACCTAAAGATATGTTAAAGTTCACCTTCGGTCAGATGAGAGTGCCGTTTACCATTGATGCTCATCGTTCACCGCATCTACAGTATTTCGCCAATCGTTCTTTCATAGCAAAGCAGGTCGGCAATGTGCGCGATGTAGGGGCATCAGCATCGTGGACATTCAACGACCGTATGCCCATTACGCTTGAAGGAGGTATATTCAACGGCTCAGGACTGACAAATCAAAAACATTTCTGGACCAACAACTATAATTTCTCGTTCAAGGCGCAGACAATGATTGCCCGGCAATTTAATATCACACTCAGTTGCCAGAAGGCAAATGCCGGGGATGTGAACGTGATGATGTACGATGCAGGGGTCTACTGGCAAAACCGGAGATGGCACATCGAGGCGGAATATCTCCGCAAGCACTATGCCCACGGCTCTTTCACGCCTGTAAATGCGGTTGACGCATTTGCCGCATATCGACTTCCGATGAAAAAAGGTCTGACTTCCATATCATTCCTCGGAAGGTATGACTATATGTCAGATCACAGCAAAGGTACGAAAGATGAATCCGGCAATCTCAAAGTAGATGATCCTGAAAGGCATAGACTGACTGGAGGTGTTACATTGAGTCTGGGAAAGAAATCATTACAGGCAGATATTCGCCTCAACTATGAACAATATTTTTATAACAAAGGAGTAACTCCGGCAATTTCAGAACAGAATAAGATAGTCATGGAATTTGTAGCCCATTTTTGATTTTATGTCACAAAAACAAAACCGACAGCATTTGATTATTTCATCTGCTGCCGGTTCAGTTTCTCTATCGTAATCCGGAGAAAGCACGACGTGAGGCATATATATGAACAGGTTCCGCAACCATCGTTTCCTTTGAGTCGTTTGATTGAGATTGATTATCTCTTACTTCGGCCCTATGGGTGTCGGGGTGCTGATTGTTCTCAACACCGTCTTTTTCATCTTGCTTTGGAGCGAGGGAGGCGGTTATTTTGCGGTCGAGGGCGGCAAGTTCGGATTTGAGGGATTTCAGTTCGTTGTCCTTGCCCCATGTGCGCGACACGATGGCTTCAAGGGTCGGCACATCGACACGCTTTTTCTTGGCACGTTCCCGGTGCTGGCGGATTGTGTCAGGGAGTTTTTCAAGAGCGTTTACGAAGTTCATGCAGGCGGCATGTGTGTCTGACATTGCGAGATTGCCATTGTTGTAGGTGTATTTGTACTGACCTTCCACCACAAAGCGGTTGTGGACAGCCTCAACTCCGTCAACAATTGCTTTCTCCGAGATTATACATACCGGAAAGCCGTAGATTTCGCCGACACGGACATATTCTCCATGTGTGTTGGTGTTCTTCACCAACGCCTGAAGGTATTTGCCCATGCGTTCCTCGTCGGTGAACTGGCAGTTGTCGAGTTTGAGGACGTTAACCGGGTTGCCCTCACTGTCGCGCTGAACCACTGCGGCATAGCGGGAATTGTCCGCCTCCATCTTGCCGATAATGATTTCCAGTTTTTCAACCTCGTCGTTGATGTCACGAAGTCTGGCACGGCTGTCGCCAAGACCCTTGTTGAAGGAACGGTGTTCACTCTCCATAGCGGCTATGCGCTTTTCAAGTTTCGCCTTTTCGAGAAGGTCAGTGTTGCCCGACAAAATAGCCACATACTCCGAATAGTTCATGCCGGATTTTTCGTCAGAACTGCCCTCGTCGATTGTGCGAAGCCCCATCGCCCCGCGTTTGAGCTGGGATATGAATGTCTGCTTGCAATGCAGGAGGTTGAACTTGTAGGCATCGAGTAAGCGTTCAACGGCATAGATTATGACATCCACCTTGTTGTCATTGTGGAGTTTGGCAACCTCGTTGCCCTTGCGTATGGCACATCCCTCGCGCTGTTCCAAGTCGCTGGGCCGCCACGGGCAGTCAAGATGATGAATTGCGACGGCGCGTTGCTGGGTGTTGACACCTGTTCCCAGCATTGATGTCGAGCCGAACAAAACTCTTACGTTTCCGGCGTTCATGTCGGCAATCATGCGGTCTTTCTCGGCTGGATAGGCTTTCGCATTTTCTTTATCTCCTCGTCACGGAGCTTGTTGATGGCGTCCTGCCGTGCCTGTTCCTTTTCCTCCTCGGTGAGTTCAACCGTATGGTTGACTACCACTTGGCAGTTGATTGGATTGCCAACTTCAATTTCTTCCTCGTCATAGTAGTGTGTTGCCATTCCGAACACCTCGGCATCGGTAAAACCGCAACAACCGCTTTTCTTCACCTCGTTGAGTATGAATGTCACGCACTCCTCGACTGATTTCGAGGGATTTGCAAACTTGACTGCAAACAGTGTGTCATTCTCGGCTCGTTCTTCAAGATACGCCTTGATTGTTTCGTTAAAGGCTCGTGTGCCTTTGTTTTCTTTTGTGGTTGCCATAGACCGTTTCCTCGGCGACAACAAGGATGCCGTTCTCCGGGTGCTGAAAGCGGCCGACAGCGATATTGTAGAGTTTACATATAAAGAGGGTGAGCTTACCACGTTCCACCGTCGTAACTCCGCACTTCCTTTTGACTTCAATACCGAAGAATCGGAGGGAACAAAAATTCTGTTCAAAATAATGCTGACAGTCATGGATGTGGTGCGCAACAACAAGGTGATGTTTCTCGATGAAGTTGAAACAAGCCTGCACACCCGCTTGGTGGAGTATCTTATAGGCCTGTTCCATTCAAGCAAATCGGCGCAGTTAGTGTTCACGACCCACAACACCCACCTGCTTGACATGACGCGCTTCCGCAAGGATCAGATTTTCTTTGTCAACAAACGTGACGACGGTTCATCCGACCTGTATTCATTGTTTGACTACAAGGATTTTCGTGAGAAGATGGATTTGGAGAAAGCATACCTTCAGGGGCGTTTCGATGCCGTGCCGTATATCAACGAATTTGAGAACATCTGACTATGGCACGAAAAGCAAAACAACCGAGAGGCAAGAAGATGAACCCGACATTCTTCGTGTTCTGCGAGGGTAAGACGGAGGCGGCATACGTTGACCTGCTGCGTCGCAGTTTCCGCGTGCCGGTGGAAATTATAGCGAGGGTAAGCGACTCCAACATATCACAGCCATACATTGACAGGTGTAAGCGTGACAGGTTTACAACATCGGAGGATAAGACATTTTTGATGTTTGACCTTGATGTGGCGGGTATGCTGGAACGTTTGCGAAAGATAAAAGATGCCGTGTTACTACTTTCCAATCCCAGTATCGAGTATTGGTTTCTGTTACATTATAAGGATACCAACAAGGAGCTGTCATCTGCCGAGTGTCTTTCAATGCTGAAGGGCATAGACACGGATTATCAGAAAGGCGTATTCTCCACGGCAATGAAAAAGGTTTTGATAGACGCGATTGAAGATGCCGCCAAACGAGCAAAATCAAAAGAGGCAGACATCAATCCGTCATCAACAATTCACCTGCTGACCGATGAGATAACTGCTGTCAAAAGATAGTTGCAGGAAGCGTTTTCGGCTGAAAACAGCACGACAAATCAACCGTGAGTCGGCAAAAGCCATTCTCTTATGGAATACATGGATTTGGCATTTTGAACCGTGAGCCGGAAAATTTCTATACCCGTGAGTCCGAAGGATTTTTAACGCTTTGGCTCTTTGATGATTGGGAATAAAGCATTAACTTTGCATTACCGTATCATCATAACGGTGATGAACATTGAAGTAGCGGAGTGAGCCATTAGTGAGTCGGCTCTATACTCTTCTCGCAACTCTTTGATAGCCAGTGCTAACAGATGAAATAACCCCGAAACCAGCGGGATCACGGAGCGGCCTGATATTCCTCAGCGAATGTCAGGCCGTTTTGTTTTTCAATAGTTATTCCACAGGGCCACTCGCCGCCGACTCTCCGGCAGGCCGAAAAACTCATTCCCGTCCCCCGGCCCTCCCGACCTCCCGCTCGCCCAACACCATCCCGCCGTCGTTCAACTGCCGCACCCGTCCGTCGGCCAAAAGCCTCCGCAACATCGTCAACACCACCATCGGCCTCCCCGGCATCCGCCTCACCAACTCCCGAACCGCCATCGACCGACCGCCGCCCGAGGTCTCCTCCCTCAACACCCGCAGCAGTTCCTCGGCCATTCCCGCAAAAGCGTCGCTCGACCGGTACATCCGCTCCTCGCCCCGCGCCCGACAAACGTCGCATACCCCGCACGGCTCCGCTCCCCGCTCGTCGAAATACTCGCGCAACACCACGCTCCGACACTGCGTATCGTTGTCGGCATACTCCGCCATGGCCGCCGCCCGGAGCTCCTCCATTTCGCGCCGTCGGTGGTAGGTGGCGGGGGCTATCACCACATCCTCGGTCGGCAGCCGCTCTTCGTGCAAGATCAGCAGCGGCGAGTTGCGCCGCGGAATATAGCGGATCACCCGCATCACGGAGAGTTGATAGAGCAGCTCCTTGACCCGCTGCTCCGTGTAGCCCGACATCCGGGCGATATAGGCCTCGTCGACCGCCACGAACTCCGTGAAGAGCCCCGTGTAGAGCCGCAGGACGATCCGCAGAAAGTTGTCGAGTTCCGTCCGGTCGACCTGCAGCTTGTAGAGCTCCTCGCGCGACATCCGGAACATGATCCGAGTGGGATTGTCCAAGGCGTCGGTGAGCGTCATGTAGCCGTTGAGTTCCAGCAGCTTGATGGCGTTGAAGACCGTGAGCGAAAAGATCCGGAAACGCACCGCGAAAGCCTCCAAGTCGAAGTCGAAGACCGCATCGCGCCCCCCGCCCACCGAGATCTGCAAATGGTTGAAGATAGTCTCGTAGACCTTTCGCACGGTCTCCAGCGGCGGGTAGGCGTTTTCGATCCTCCGCCGAGCGGCCGTCGCGTCCATGCCGTTGTAGAGCAGCACCGCATAGGAAGGCCGCCCGTCCCGTCCGGCCCGACCGGCCTCCTGGTAGTAGGCCTCGAGCGAAGCCGGCATCTGGTCGTGGACCACAAACCGCACGTCCGGTTTGTCGATCCCCATGCCGAATGCGTTGGTGGCGACGATCACCCGCACCTCGCCCCGCAACCAGGCCTCCTGCTTGGCCGCCCGCACCCGGTACCCCAACCCGGCGTGGTAGAAGTCGGCCGCGATACCCTCGTTGGCCAGCTGCGCGGCGATCTCCTCCGTGTCTCTCCGCGTGCGGGCGTAGACGATCCCCGCCCCCTCGACCCCCCGGATCACCCGCAAGAGCTGTTCGAGTTTGTTTTCGACCTGCCGCACCACGAATCGGATGTTAGGCCGGGCGAACGACCCGCGAAAAACCTGAGGTTCGTCCAGCCGCAGGTGTTGTCGGATGTCCTCCAGCACGAGCGACGTGGCCGTGGCCGTCAGCGCCACGAACGGAGCCTCCGGCACCCACTCCCTGAGGCGGGCGATCCGCAGGTAGGAGGGCCGGAAGTCGTACCCCCACTCCGAGATGCAGTGAGCCTCGTCGACCGCCACCAGCGAGACATTCATTTTCCGCACCCGGGTGTGAAAAACCCGCGTCTCGATCCTCTCCGGCGCGATATAGAGCAGCTTCACATCCCCGTACACGCAGTTATCCAGCGCGATATCGATCTCCCGGGCGGACATGGCCGAGTGGATCGCGACGGCATTGATCCGCCGCCGAAGGGCGTCGACCTGGTCTTTCATCAGAGCGATGAGCGGCGTGATGACGATCGTCACCCCCGGCAAAGCGAGTGCCGGGACCTGGTAGCAGAGCGACTTTCCGCCGCCGGTGGGCAGCAGCGCCAACGTATCGCGGCCGGCCATCACCGACGCGATAATCTCGCGCTGCAACGGCCGGAAGCTCCGGTAGCCCCAGTAGGTCTCGAGTATTTCCTGCGGGTCTGTCATTCGGTTAGTCTTCCTTCCCCGTCACCGACGACAAGAACTCCACCGTCCGCCCATCCTCCGCCAACGTCCACCGCGGCTTCTCCGCCATAGCCCACGTCCCGCCCTCTACCCCCGGAAAAACCCGCACATACCCCCCATAGGCCGTCTTCCCCGTCTTGGTCCGGGCAAAAGCTCGAATCACCACCTGTTTCTCCTCCCCGGAACAAAAAACCCCATACCGATTCTCCTGCCTCGGATCCCCCCACCCTCTCTCATCGCCATACTTCGGCAACCGCTCCGACGGATCCACATCACACAGATAACAAACCCCCAACCAATACTCCTCCGTCGGCATCGTCCGACCCGGAATCAACAACACCTCGATCTCTTTCTTCTCCTTCCGCGTCACCACCACCCGAATATCGGCCGTGAGCGGCTTCTCAGGTCGACCCGCACCGCCCGTCCCCACATCCCAAAACGCATCATCCTCCTCACACCCGACGAGAAACACAACAAAAAACAAAAACAACGCCCGCCAACGGGCTATACCTGACCTACGATATTTCATATCCGTCGACCTCCCTGTAACCAAACAAATTTACACAAATTAATCGTACCTTTGCTCCTCTTCTTTAATTTTAACCGTACTTTTAATTATAAAATCCATTCTTTGGCTACGGGCCGGAACTGCCGCTTTTTGGAAAAAGCGGCACCAAAAACTTTTGAGATAGCATACGCTACGCCTTAGGCATCCGCAAGCTAATGCTCTGGCCCATTGCTTGGGGCCGGGTCTTTTGATGGGGCGCATAAGGTAGTGCATTGCGTCATGCGCCCCATCAAAGCCCGACCCCAAAGAAAAGGACTCAAGGCTCTTGACTACGGCAGCCCATGGAATGCGGAGCATTCCCGAAAGTTTTTTTGGTTCTTTTTGTTCACAAAAAGAACAGTACCATCCTGTCGCTAAAGAAAGGATCTATAAATGAAGTACTTTTTAAAACTAAGATAGTGAGTCAAATGGCACGTATTATATCTCCATCGTTTTTGTCGGCTGATTTTTTGCGGTTGGGGGAATCGGCCCGGGTGGTGAACGAGAGTCGGGCCGAGTGGTTTCATTTGGATGTCATGGATGGGGTATTCGTTCCGAACATCAGTTTCGGATTGCCCGTGGTGAGAGCGTTGCGGGGGGCTACGGAGAAGGTGTTGGATGTGCATCTGATGATCGTTCAGCCGGAGCGTTATGTGGACGACTTCCGGACTGCGGGGGCGGATTACCTGACGGTGCATGTCGAGGCGTCGACCCACCTGCATCGGACTCTGCAAGCCATTCGCGACGCCGGGATGCGAGCCGGAGTGGCGCTCAATCCGCACACACCGGTGTGCGCCGTGGAGGAGGTGGCAGAGATGGCCGACATGATACTGATTATGAGCGTCAATCCGGGATTCGGCGGACAGAAATTCATCGCCTCATCGCTGGACAAGGTGGCCCGAACCAAGGAGCTCTTACTGCGGAAAAACAGCTCGGCGTTGATCCAGGTAGACGGCGGGGTGAATGCCGAAAATGCCGCCCAACTCTTCGCCGCCGGAGCCGACGTGCTCGTGGCCGGAAACGCCGTCTTCGCCGCTGAAGATCCGGTCAAAGCCATTCAACAACTCATCGATGCTTAATTATAACCATTCTTTTGACAACTGGAGGGTACTGTCCCTTTCTTGAAAGAAAGGGACCCAAAGAACTTTCAGATAGCATACGCTACGCCTTAGGCTCCGCAGTCCTCAGGTTGTGGGTGGGGGTTCTTTTAGGCGCGCTTCATGCGAGCTAAAACTCATAGCGCGCCCAAAAAGAACCCCCACCCAAACACCGGGCTGACACGGCCAAAGCATCCCAAAGGGATGCGCTCGGAAGTTTTTCTGGTTCTCTTTGTTCACAAAGAGAACAGTTCCATCCGGTCAACGAAAGAATAGTTATCAGTTAAATAACTTTGAAGAAGCGATGTTATCAGTAGATAATTTGACCGTATCGTTCGGCGGGACCGACCTGTTCCGCGAGATATCGTTTTTGATAAACGCCAAAGAGCGGATCGGTTTAGTGGGAAAGAACGGCGCCGGTAAGTCGACCATCCTGAAGATCATCGCCGGGTTGCAGACACCGACTTCCGGGACGGTGTCGCAGACCGAGGATTGTACGGTGGGTTACCTGCCGCAGCAGATGCGGGTGGCTGATGACACCGACCTGGTGAGCGAATGCGGGAAGGCCTTCGGCGAGATCCTCCGGCTCGAAGAGGAGATCGCCTATTGCACCGAGCAGGTCTCGGTGCGGACGGACTACGAATCGGCCGAGTACGAGAAGTTGCTCCACCGGCTGCACGACGCCACGGAGCGGTACCACCTGCTGGACGGCGACAACCGCGATGCGGAGGTCGAAAAGACGCTGCTCGGGCTCGGGTTCAAACGCGAGGAGTTCAATCGGCCTACCTCGACTTTTTCGGGCGGTTGGCGGATGCGGATCGAGCTGGCGAAGCTATTGTTGAAGAAACCGACCCTGTTTCTGCTCGACGAGCCCACGAACCACCTCGACATCGAGAGTATCCAGTGGTTGGAGGCCTATTTGCAGGGATATGGCGGGGCTGTGATTCTGATTTCGCACGACCGGGCTTTTCTGGACAACGTCACCAACCGGACGATCGAGCTTTCGTGCGGCCGAGCGACCGATTACAAGGTACCCTACAGCCGGTATGTCGAGCTGCGGGCCGAACGGCGGCAACAGCAGATCGCCGCTTATGAGAACCAGCAGCGGATGATCGAGAAGACCGAAGAGTTCATCGAGAAGTTCCGGTACAAGCCCACCAAGTCGAACCAGGTGCAGTCGCGGATCAAACAGCTGGACAAGATCGAGCGGATCGAGATCGAGGAGGAGGATACGGCGACGATGAACATCCGTTTTCCGTCCGCGCCGCGGTCGGGCCAAGTGGTGGTAGAGGCCAAGGAGGCCGGGATGACCTTCCCCGCCCGGGGGGATAAGGCCGAGAAGCATGTCTTTTCGGGCGCCAACATCATCGTGGAACGGGGCGAGAAGGTGGCCCTCGTGGGGCGGAACGGCGAGGGGAAGACCACTTTTGTGCGGATGGTGCTGAACGAGATTACGGCGACCGAGGGGGCCACGAAAACCGGGCATAATGTGCATATCGGTTATTTTGCGCAGAACCAGGACGACCTGATGGACGGGGAGTTCACGGTTTTCGACACGCTGGACCGGGTGGCCGTCGGGGATATCCGGACCCGGCTGCGGGATATCCTGGGTGCTTTTCTGTTCCGGGGCGAGGATATCGACAAGAAAGTCAAGGTGTTGAGCGGCGGCGAACGGTCGCGGCTGGCGATGGCCCGGCTGATGCTCGAGCCGTACAACCTGCTGATCCTCGACGAACCGACGAACCACATGGACATGCGGTCGAAAGATATTCTGAAGCGGGCGTTGATGGCTTACGACGGGACGGTGCTGGTGATCTCGCACGACCGGGAGTTTCTGGACGGATTGGTGAGCAAAGTCTACGAGTTTCGCGACGGACGGGTGAAGGAGCACCTGGGCGGGATCTACGATTTTCTGCGGGCGCGGCAGATCGAGAACATGCGCGAGATCGAACGCGGCTCCTCCCCTACCCCAGCGGTACAGAAACCCGTCGCGCCTACCAAAGAGCCGCTGAAAACCGCACCGGCGCCGGAGAAGAAACAGTCCGAGCTTTCGTATGCCGAGAAGAAGGAGCGGGATCGGCAGGCGACACGGTTGCGGAACGCCGTGACGAAACTGGAGGCCGAAATCGCCGAGTTGGAGCAGAAGAGCGGCGCGCTGGAGGCGCAGTTGATGGATCCGGCGCAATATACGATGAGTTTGATCGAGGAGTACAACCAGCTGAAAACACGGCTGGAGGCCCGGATACAGGAGTGGGCCGAGACGACCGAAAAATTGGAAAGCTATGGGATACAATAACGACGAGAAGCCCCAACGGGCGAGTTTTTTCCGGCGCGCATCGGATGCCGAGAGCCGGGAGCTGCCGGAGCGTCGTTCTCCGCATCGGGGCGGGGAGCAGAGGCGGCCGGATTCGACGGGCAGGCGAACCGTCCGGAAAAACGGGCCGAACGCCTCTAAAAACAGAGAAGAGCGGAGTGCGCCGGAGAACGTCATTTTCGGGATCCACCCGGTTCGGGAGGCGATCGAAGCGGGGATCGGGATCGAGAAGATCTACTTCCGGAAGAGCGCCGGCGAGCAGCTCTCGCCGGGCGACCGGGCTCACATCGGCGCGGCCGATGCCCTGCGTGAACAGGCGGTGGAGGCGGATATCCACATCCAGGAGGTGCCGGTCGAGAAACTCGACCGGCTGACCCGCAACGGCAACCACCAGGGGGTGGCGGCCGTCGTGGCGGCTATTGCCTATAAGGAGATCAACGAGCTGGCCGAGGAGCTGGAAAGCTGCATAGCGGCGGGCGAAGCACCGCTGGTGGTGGTGATGGACTCCGTGACGGACATTCGTAATTTCGGTGCCATTGCCCGGAGTGCGGAGTGTGCCGGAGCGGCGGCGCTGATCATGCCCGCCAAAAACTCCGCGCCGGTCAACGCCGAGGCCATCAAGAGTTCGGCCGGCGCGCTGACGCTTCTGCCGGTGAGCCGCGTGGGGTCGCTCAAAGGGGCCATCGCTTTGCTGAAAAATATCGGCATGCAGTGCGTGGCGGCCACCGAGAAGAGCAACACGCTGATCTACGAAGCCGATCTCACGGGCCCTACGGTAATCGTGATGGGGGCCGAAGACCGGGGGATCTCGCGCGAGGTGCTCAACCTGTGCGACGTCCAGGCCGGCATTCCGCTCGTCGGGCGGATCGAGTCGCTGAACGTGAGCGCGGCGGCGGCCGTGATCCTCTTCGAGGCGCGGCGCCAACGCTTCGAACGCTCCTGACCGCACCCCTCGACCCGCCGCCATAAAAAAGCGAACCGATAGGGTGCAAAGCCGAAAAATGTTCTATATTTGTGCGTGGCGGCAGGCGAACCGGTTCGCCTGCCGCACCCCCCTTTCCTTTTCTCATGACACAGAACGACAACCACATACCGCAGCACGTCGCCGTGATTATGGACGGTAATGGCCGGTGGGCGCGGGAGCAGGGCGAAGAGCGGCTCTATGGGCACCGACACGGGGTGGATGCCGTGCGAGAGGTGGTCCGGACGGCGGCCGAAACGGGGGTCAGGTACCTGACCGTCTACGCCTTCTCGACCGAAAACTGGGGGAGGCCGGAGGCGGAGGTGGACGGCATTATGACCTTGATCGCCGGAGCGATTCTCTCGGAGCTCGAGACCCTTACGGGGGCGGGGATTCGGATGCGGTTTATCGGGGATCTGGCGTCGCTGCCGGAAGTGCTGCAGGAGAGCATTCACACTGCAGAAGCGACCGTTATTCCGGATGACAAGCTGCGGATGACGTTGAATGTGGCGTTGAATTACAGTGCGCGGTGGGAGTTGACCGATGCCATGCGGCGGATCGGATTGCGCATGAAGGCCGGAGAGCTGACCCCGGAGGAGATTACGGAAGAGTTGATTTCGGAACACCTGACCACGCGGGGGATACCGGACCCGGAACTGCTGATCCGTACCAGCGGGGAGCTGCGGCTGAGCAATTTTTTGCTTTGGCAGCTTTCGTACACGGAACTTTACTTTACCGACACCTTGTGGCCGGAGTTCGGGCGGGAGGCATTTTTGGAGGCCCTGCGGGAGTACGGGCGGCGGGAGCGGCGGTTCGGACGGCTCTGAATAACCACACGCAGGGGCGCGCACCGAACACCATTTACGGTGCAAGAAGACACGGAGGAAGAGATATACAGACAACCAGAATGAGGATGGCAAAACGACTGATTTTCGCGATATTGGTCTTTATCATAACCGGCGGCTACTACGGCGGCGGGCTGTTTTCGGCGGCCCGGGCGCAGCAGATCCAGACCCCGGACTCGATATCGAAAGCGATGGCGGCGGCCATGCCGATCTACGACTCGATGCTCGGGCGGGCGGTGGACGACGACCTGTACGGCTTGCCGCGGGTGGATTACGGGGCGGCGCCGAAGGAATATATCGTCGGGAAGATTCGTGTGCACGGGGCGGTGGCGGTCGATCCGCAGATGATCGTCGACAACCTCGGGATCTCGACCGGAGATACCATCACGGTGCCGGGGGAGGCTATTACGATTGCCACGCGGGGGTTGCTCGACCGGCGTTTTTTTGCCAACCTGAAGGTCGGGACGTCGTTTCGGGCGGATACCGTCGATTTGGACCTCTACTTGAGAGAGCGGATCCAGGTGCGCGGATGGGACTTCATCGGCACCAAACCCAGCGAGAAAAAGGAGCTGGAGCAGAAATTGCAGCTCAGGCAGAACAGCGAGCTGTCGGACTACCTGCTGACCACGTGCATGGGGTTGATTCGCAAGTACTACGACGAAAAGGCGTTCCGCCATGCGAAGATCAGCTACACCATCGCACCGGATACGCTGGTGAAGACGGCTGTTGTCGTTCATTTTCATGTCGACCGGGGCGATAAAGTGCGGATCGGCGAGATTCGGTTTGCCGGGAACGACCACTTGTCGGCCAAGAAACTCGCGCGGTCGATGAAAAAGACCCACAAAGTGGGGATCAATTTTCTGCGGAGCTCGAAATTCAACGAAAAGGATTTCGAAGAGGATTTGGAGAACGTGCGGAACTACGCCCGGTCGCAGGGGTATCGGGATGTGGTGATTACCAAGGACTCGACCTACGCCGTGCCGGGGAAACCGAAGCGGATGGGGATTTACATTGCGCTGGAGGAGGGGCGGAAATACCACTATCGGAATATCTCGTGGCTGGGGAATACGCTCTACCCGACCTCGATTCTGGAGCAGACTCTGGGGCTGGAGCATGGGGATGTGTACGACAGCGAGTCGATGAACCGGCGGCTCAACGGCGGGGATCCGAGCGACATGTCGATCGCCAATACGTACAAGGATCAGGGATACCTGGCTTTCCTGGCCGAACCGGTCGAGACGGTGGTGCCGGGCGACTCGGTGGACGTCGAGATCAGGATTGTGGAGGGGAGCCAGTTCCGGATCAAGAACGTCACTTTCGACGGGAATACACGGACCAACGACCATGTGATCCGGCGCGAGATCTACACCATGCCGGGGGAATTGTACAGCCAGTCGCTCTTGCTGCGGACTTACCAGCGGCTCGCTTCCATGGGGCAGTTCGATGCAGCGACTTTGCTGCCGAACATCAACCCGAATATCCAACAGGAGCTGGTGGACATCAACTACTCGCTGACCGAAGTGCCCAACGACCAGCTCGAACTCTCCGGGGGGTGGGGAGCCGGGATGTTCATCGCCTCGGTGGGGATCAACTTCACCAACGTCTCCCTGCGGAACTTCTTCAACAAAAAGGCTTGGCGGCCGTATCCGGCGGGGGATAACCAGACCATCGGGCTCAAGATACAGACCAACGGGAGCTATTATCGGGCCTTGTCGGTGAACTTCATAGAGCCGTGGCTCGGGGGGCGGAAACCGACCTCGTTCTCGGTATCGTTCTACACCTCGCGGGAGACCGACGCCTACTACCTCGGACAGAAAGCCACAGCACACTTCGGGACCATCGGCGGAACCATCGGGATCGGCAAACGGCTCAATTGGCCGGACCAGTACTTCACCCTCTCGGCGGGGCTGACCATGCAGAGCTACCGGCTCTACAACTGGGACTATTTCATCGTCAAGGACGGGACTTGCAACACGCTGGCTTTGAACCTCGGGATCTCGCGGAACTCGGTGGACGACATCATGCAGTATCCGACCACCGGGTCGAAATTCGACCTCTCGGCGGTACTCACACCGCCGTGGTCGGCTTTCGACGGAAAGGACTACAGCAAACCCATGACCGATCGCGAGCGGTACCACTGGATCGAATACCACAAGTGGCGGTTCAATGCCCAGTGGTTCGTGCCGCTGTCGGCCAATAACAAACTCGTCTTGATGGCCAGGGCGCAGTTCGGCTACCTGGGGCATTACAACCAGTACAAACCCTCGCCGTTCGAAGGTTTCCAGATGGGGGGCGACGGGCTGACGGGGTATAGCTTGTACGGGGTCGAAACCATCGGGCTGCGGGGTTACAAGGAAGATGCGTTGACGCCGATGGCCAATTACGGGATCTATGCCCGTATTTTCAGCAAATACACGGTCGAAATGCGCTATCCGCTGGTGCGGACGGCGGGAACGCTGGTCTACGCGCTGGCGTTTGCCGAAGCCGGGAACGCTTTCAACACCTTGTCGGAATTCAAACCTTTCAGCCTGAAACGCTCGGCGGGGATCGGCCTGCGGGTCTACCTGCCTTACCTGGGGATGCTCGGGGTCGACTGGGGCTACGGGTTCGACAAGACCGCCGATTCGAACGGAAAACCGGCCGGAGGGAAGTTCAGTTTCTCGCTCGGACAGACATTCTAACAAATAGAATGCTCTGTCATAATACACGCTTCGACCGCCACGACGCATTTTGTCCGACAGTGTGGCATAAAATGCACGGCGTTTGCATAGAGACAACGAGATAAAAACAACAAAAACACACCAACCGTTATGAAAATCACGAAAAAACTGACCATGATGCTGGCCTGCGGGGCGGCGTTTCTGATGCTCGGCACCGGGGCGGCACAAGCGCAGACCGCCAAATTCGGTTACCTGAACTCGCAGGAGCTGCTGGCGGCGATGCCCGAAACCGACTCCGTACAGAAGAGAGTCATGGAGCTGGGGCGAGACCTGGAAGAGCAGTTCACCGTCATGCGCAACGAGTACACCACCAAGACGCAGGACTTGGCCAATAACCTGAGCACGATGGCCGAGACCATACGGAAACAGAAAGAAAAAGACCTGTTCGACCTTCAGACCCGTTTGGAAGAGTTCCAGCAGTCGGCTCAACAGGAGATTCAGGGCAAGCAGATGGAGTGGCTCGGTCCAGTGATCGAAAAAGCGAAGACTGCCATTGCGAAGGTGGCCAAGGAACAGGGGTTGACGGCCGTATTCGACCTGAGTTCCAACGCACTGGTATACCAGAACGAGGCACAGATGATTAACCTCTTGCCGCTGGTGAAACAGTCGCTCGGGATTAAATAATTTTTCTTGGTGCTTTCGTGTAGTTTGTAAATCGTTCATTGGTTACGAGCAAGAACTGTTCTTTTTCTGAAGAAAAAGAACCAAAAAGACTTTCGGCGATACTTCGTATCGCATGGGCTGCCGTAGTCAAGAGCCGTGGGTCCTCTTGTTCTGGGTGGGGACTTTCGGCGCGGGCGCGATGAGACTGTAATTACCTTACGCGCCCCGCCAAAAGCCCCACCCACAATTGGGCTAGAGCATTAGCTTGCGGAGCTTAAGGCGTAGCGTATGCTATCTCAAAAGTTTTTGGTGCCGCTTTTTACAAAAAGCGGCAGTCCCCTCCCGTCGCTAAAGAACCGATTGCACATTATACCGAAAGTAGCACGAGGAAGAAGAGTATTTAAAAAGCGGTCGTGTCCGAAAAATTTCGGACACGACCGCTTTTATTCGTATCTTTGTGAACCTGTAACCAAACCTCAGTATGCGCAGCCTCAAAGACTCACCGATCGGGCTCCTCGATTCCGGCATGGGGGGAATCAGCATTTGGGCCGAGATCGTGCGGCAACTGCCGTGCGAAGAGGTGGTCTATTGGGCCGACACTGCCCATTGTCCGTATGGGGGACGGAGCCGGGAGGAGATCACGGCACTGGTTCGGAAGGGAGTCGAGGTATTGCTTGGCGAGGGGGTGAAACTGATCGTCATCGCTTGCAATACGGCGACCACGGCAGCTATTGCCACGTTGCGGGCAGAGTGGCCGGAGGTTTTGTTCGTGGGGTTGGAACCGGCCGTGAAACCAGCCGCACAGGCCACTCGGAGCGGTGTGGTGGGGGTCTTGGGAACCGCTTATACGGTGAACAGCGAAATGTTCCGACAGACCACCGAACGGTATGCCACCGGCATCGGTGTTCGGGTGATTGCAACCGCCGGGAACGGGCTGGTCGAAGCCGTCGAAACCGGCTGCGAGGATACGCCGCAGACGGAACAATTATTGCACCGTTATATCGAACCGATGCTGGAGGCGGGAGCCGATGAGTTGGTACTCGCTTGTACGCATTTTCCGCTGCTGAGACCGGCGATCCGGCGGGTGATCGGCGGTCGGAAGATGCGGGTGATCGACCCGGCGGCGGCCATTGCGCGCCATACGGCCGAGTTGTTGCGCGAACACGGCTGGCAGACCGACCGGACTTCGATCGGCCGGAGCCGGTTCATGGGAAGCGGTTCGGCGGAAGAGATCGAGCGGCTTCGCGCACGGGCCGAGCGGTACCGGACACAATACGCAGACGAACAAACGGAAGTAACAGAAGCATAGACCGATGGCAGGGCAACGACAAGCAGATAGAGCCGCCGGGCGGCCCGTCAGCGACCGTCGCTCCTCCTCCGGTGCACGACGTGCCGGAGGAGGAGCTGCGACGACGGGGCGACGGAGCGTGTCGTCGTCATCCGAGACGCGTGCCTCTGCTGCTGCGACGGGCCGGAGCGGCGGACAGGGTGATCGGCTGCGTACCGAGCGGGTGCAGCGGGTGACCAGCCGAAAGGCAACAACGGGGCAACGGGCTACGACCTCAAGGACCTCAAAGACCTCCGGAGCTTCGAGTACCCAGCCCTCCCCTACCCGGACGGCGACGAAGAAGCCTGCCCGGCGACCGGCCTCTGCCGGCAAGGGGGCATCGACCCAGGAGCAGGAACAGACCTCGGACCGCTATATTTGGCCGAGTCTGACGCTCCTGTTTTTGGCCGGTTATCTGGCCGTGTCCACCATCTCGTACCTGATCTACTGGAACGTGGACCAGAATATCGCTACATGGGGCAACCTGTTCACCGACCTGCGGCAAGACGCCATGAACTGGGGCGGACGGATCGGCGCCATTCTCTCCAACAGCATCATCGGGCGGTGGTTCGGCATCTTCGGCGAACTGTTTCCGTTGGCCGTTTTCTTTTTGGCTATCAAGTTGTTGCGGATGCGATCGGCGCGCTTGCGGCGAGCCATCCGGTCTACCGTCCTGCTGATGATCGTCGGGTCGATCGCTGCCGGACACTTCTGGGGAGCCGATCCGCAAGTCTTCGGAAGCGGCTGGGGAGGAACACACGGCGTATTCATCGCCCAGTGGCTCGAAGCGATGATCGGGAACGAAGGGACATCGCTGCTGGTCATCATGCTGTTCATCGGGACGTTGTACTATGCCAACGGGCTGTTGATCCGTCAGTGGACGGCACAGGCGAAAGCATACAACGCCCGGCGGCGCGAAGAGCGGCGCATGCGGGCTGAAATGGCGCGGATCGAGGCCCAGGAGCGGCGTCTGCGGATGGAGGCAGCGATGGAGCGTCGGCGGCAGGAGCTGGCTGAACAGGAAACGGAGGCATTGAAAGTGCACGAGGAGGCGCAACAACAGGCAGCTCTGAAGACCGACCAGGAGGTACGGCAGCAGACGCAGCCGGAGAAAAAACAGCCGGAACCGATGGCTGCGGCGGCGGAACCTCCGCGGCCTCCGAAGCCACGACCGCAGCCCGAGCCTATTGCACCGCCGGTTCCGGAACCGATACAACCGCCGCTACCGGAACCGGCCGAACGGGCAAGACTCGTGCAGAATTACGACGGCTCGTGGGGTTATCTGATGGGGTATGACGACTGGGGGCAGCCTATCGTGTATGCGCTGGACCGGGAGACTTACTATTACAATCTCTATTATACCAACTATTACAACGCTTACGCGGCGGCTCAGTCGTCTCAGCCTTACGCACCTGCGGCGGTTGCTCCTGCGCAGGAGGAGGCGGTAGAGGAAGAAGTACGGTTCACGGTAGCCTCTCGGCCACAAGCGACGCAGCCGCAAAGACAGTCGCAGACACCGCCGCAGGACGTTGAGTCGGTGGCGGCATCGTCGGGGGGGCAGTCGCCATCTGTACAGCAGCCACAAACACAGCCACAAACACAGCCACAAACACAGCCGCCAAGCCAAGCGCAGACACAGCCGAAAGCGGAAGCCTCGGAACCGGGTTTCACGGTGCAACGGCCGCAAGCGGCGGCGGAAGTCGCAGAACCGCGCCAGCAGCAACAGCAGCAGCTACAGGAACCGGAAGAGGATGTTTTCTTGGTCGAACAGCCCGAAGAGAAGCAGCTGGAGGACGAGGTGGTGAACAACAGCGACCTGTACGATCCGACCTTGGAGTTGTCGCACTACCGGAAGCCGCCGGTCGAGCTGCTGGACGACCACACGAAACGGGTCACGGTGACCGACGAGGAGTTGGTGGAGAACAAGAACCGGATCGTGACGACGCTCGAAAACTTCGGCATCCGGATCGACACCATCGAAGCGACCATCGGGCCGACCGTGACGCTCTACGAGATCGTTCCGGCCCCCGGGGTGCGGATCAGCAAGATCAAGAACCTGGAGGACGACATCGCACTGAGCCTTTCGGCGCTGGGGATCCGGATCATCGCGCCGATTCCCGGCAAGGGGACCATCGGGATCGAGGTGCCGAACAAAGACAAAGAGGTCGTGTCGATGTACTCGGTCATCAAGTCTCCGCGCTTCCACGACTCGCAGGCCGACCTGCCGGTGGCCTTGGGGAAGACCATTCAGAACGAGACCTTCGTGTTCGACCTGGCCAAGATGCCCCACCTGTTGGTGGCCGGGGCCACGGGGCAGGGGAAATCGGTAGGCTTGAATGCCATCATCACCTCGCTCCTGTACAAGAAACACCCGGCCGAGCTGAAATTCGTGCTGGTGGACCCGAAGAAGGTCGAACTGACCTTGTACTCGAAGCTCGAGAAACATTTTCTGGCCAAGATGGCTTCGGAAGAGGAGGCCATTATCACGGATACGCAAAAGGTTATCTATACCCTGAACTCACTCTGCATCGAGATGGACGCACGGTATAACTTGCTGAAGGCTGCCACCGTGCGGAACATCAAGGAGTACAACGAGAAGTTCGTCAACCGGCGGTTGAATCCGGAGAAGGGGCATCGGTATCTGCCTTATTTCGTGGTGATCGTGGACGAATTCGCCGACCTCATCATGACCGCCGGGCGGGAGATCGAAACCCCGATCGCCCGTTTGGCGCAGCTGGCGCGGGCGGTGGGGATCCACCTGATTATCGCCACCCAACGGCCCACCACCAATATCATCACCGGCGTTATCAAGGCCAATTTCCCGGCCCGGATCGCGTTCCGGGTGACCAGCATGATCGACTCGCGGACCATCCTCGACCAACCGGGCGCCAACCAGCTGATCGGACGAGGCGACATGTTGATTTCGACCGGCAGTGAAATCACGCGGGTGCAATGCGCTTTCATCGACACGCCCGAAGTGGAGCGGATCACCGACCACATCGAACACCAGCAGGGATATACGGAGGCTTACGAGCTGCCGGAATATACGCCGGAGGGGGACGAATCGTCCTCCTCTTCGGCGGCGGGCGGCGACGTGCCGGCCAAGCGGGACTCGCTGTTCGAGGAGGTGGCGCGGTACGTGGTAGCCAATCAGCAGGGTTCGGCGTCGACCATTCAGCGGAAGTTCTCGATCGGGTTCAACCGCGCCGGGCGGCTGATCGACCAGCTGGAGGCGGCCGGCATCGTCGGACACAGCGAGGGAGGAGGGAAGCCGAGGCAGGTGCTGGTGGCCGATCCGATGTCGCTCGAAATGATCCTCGACAACTTGTAATCCACTTATTCTTAACCATATAGCGCGCGTAATGAAAACCGGCAAAATACTACTTTTCGGTCTGTTGAGCCTTTGGGGCGTTTGTGCTCCGGCGCGGGCCGACGAACAATCGGCCCGGCTGCTCGACCAGATGCGGAATCAGATGCGGCCTTGGACCAGCTACCGGGTCGAATTCACCGCCTCGATCGAGGGCCAGGGGACCACAAACGGGACACTGACCGTCAGCGGCCAACGGTTCGCCGCACGGGTCGGGGGGCAGGAACTCTATTTCGACGGGACCACCCTGTGGAACTATCTGTCGCAGAACAACGAAGTGACGATCGAGCGGCTCGATCCGGAGCAACCGAACGTTCTGTCGAATCCTTCGCGGCTGCTGGCGGTCGATCCGGCAGACTATCTGCACCGGTCTCTGCCGGACGTTTCGACCGCCGGCGGCGGAACGCTCCGTGTCGTGGAGCTGACGCCGAAGGTGCAGACACAGGATTATACGACCATTACTTTGTACCTCGACCCGAAGACGGCACTGCCCAAGCGGATCTCGATCGCGACCCCGTCGTCCGACAAGCCGATGGAGATGACGCTGCGGAAGTTGCAGACGAGAGTTCCGGTCTCGGAGGCCACTTTCCGGTTCGACCCGAAAGCCCATCCGGGAGTCGAAGTGATCGACTTTCGATAACCTTTTCCTAATCTATTCAACACCCCCGATATGTTTTTCAAAATCAACCGCCTGACAGGGGCATGGGCCTGGGTCCTTCTTGTGGCGAGTCTGTCGACCGCCTCGGCCCAGCAGCGGCCCGAGATCGAGATCCGTTCGCGATGGGTGAACTGCACCAGCCTGGAAATCAATGCCGAAAAGCATACGCAGGGGAGTTACACCGTTCTGTTGGTCTTCACCGAGCGGCAGAACACCCGTCAGCCACCGACCTTCAAGACCGTCATGCGAGGCAGCACCCAAAGCCTGCTGACCATCAAACCCATCCAGCCGGAACAACCCGTCGGATGCGCTTACCGGTATCATTACATCCGGGGTTACCATGCTCCGAAGCTCGACAGCGGGTTCGTTTATCGGCTGCCGTACAGCGTCCACCGGGACAAGCCGGTCCGGGCGCGTCCGCTGTTCGACCTCAGAGAGCGGTACTTCGACGGCAAACCGGCCCGGGGATGGAGCGCCTGGCAGTTTCTGTTGGCCGAGGGAGACACCGTTTTCGCGATGCGGAAAGGGACCGTCGTCGAGGTACACGACGGCGAGACACCGGCACAAGCCGGCTTGCAATCGACCTACCGGTCGAAAGAGAACTCCGTGTTGGTGGAACACCCGGACGGAACGTTGGGGCGCTACACGGTGCTCGACAACGGCACGATAACGGTCCGCGAAGGGGAGGTTGTTTTCCCCGGAACGCCGATCGCACAGGCCGGGACTTACTACGAGGGAGGGGAACGGCAGGTGCGCGTCTGCGTCTACTTCCCGGACGAAAACCCGGCTTTCCGGGGGAACGCATCGACGAACGTTTCGGCTTTCGAGTGGGTCTACTACAACCCGTGGTTCGCCACCTCGGAGGGGCCCCGGCAACTGGTCGACCTCGGGACCTACACGGCGGTCTGTGCGCCGGAGCTGGTGCAGCGCGAGATGACCAAAAAAGAGATCAAAGCTCATCCGGAGTTGTAACCCGGCCACCTCTACGTCCATGAACCGCTACCAGCTCTACACCCGCATGCGTCATGCCGCCAGCGCCCGCCATTGGCGCGGCCACGGCGTACACTCGCCGCTGATGTACCGTTTCGTGCGCGAAGTGGCGATGCCGCTCCGGAGGCGACGGGAGTTGCCGGAGGCGATCGAGGCTTGGTGCGGCACGGAGTGGCGGGTCGCGGAGGTCGACTCGGTCGACGCACTGGAAAAAGCCACTCCGGCGGGGGTGAAAACCATCGTCCTGCTTCGGGAGCCGTTTCGCTCGGCGGCCGAACGGCGCGCGTTCGAAACGTGGTTCGACCGCACGCATGTGGTGGCGGCCCATTTGCAGGGTTGGCTGGTGCTTTTCTTCGACCCGAAACTGCAAAAACAGTATTTCCGCATCCGGAACTAACGCACACACGGTGTCTGGCATGGAACAATCCGACTTCGACATACTCGTCTCGTCCGACGGACAGGCCCTCGTAGAACGCCACCTGCAAGCGGATCCGGGCCGGGTTGCGCTGAAACTGCGCAACCCGGCCGTCACGCAGCAGATCCGGATGCTCCAGCGGTGTCGGACCAAGCTGCCGAGCTACTATGCGGCGCGTTGCATCGTGCCGCAGGTCGCTTACGAGCAGGCCAGCAGCGAAGCGACGGCAACGGCACGGACGGAGAGTCTGCTGGAAGGAATTCCGACACAGGAACGACGGTTGGCCGTGGATTTGACCTGCGGACTGGGAGTCGATGCCGGAGCGTTGAGCCGGCATTTCGAACAGGTCGTGGCGGTCGAGCTGGATCCGCTGCGGTCCCGGATCGCCCGTTGGAACTTCGACCGACTCGGCGTACAAAATATCGAAGTCGTCTGCGATTCGGCGGAAGAGGTCGCAGCCGCCTGGGCTACGGACCGGCCGATCGACCTGCTGTACGTCGATCCCTCGCGCAAGACGGCCGACGGCCGACGGGTCTACGCGCTGGAAGAGAGCTCGCCGAACATCCTCGAACTGCTGCCGACCCTGCGGCGGATCGCCCGGCGGATCGTGGTGAAACTCTCGCCGCTGTTTGACGTCGCGGAGGTCTACCGACTGTTCGGCGAGGCGACTTGCGTGGAGGTGATCTCGCTGGACGGCGAATGCAAGGAGGTGCTGGCCAAAATCGGCTTCCCGGACGAAACGACAGAGTCGATGGGCAAGACACCGCCCATGCGGGTGACGGTCATCCGGCGCGGCGAGGTACGCCGGTTCGACTTCGACGGCGAAGATCCGGCACTCCCCTGCCCTGCGACAGAGGCGGAAACGGAGGCGGAAGAGCCTCGTTTTCTGCTGGTTCCGGACGTCGCATTCTACAAAACACGGACCGTCGGCAGCTACCTCGCCAAGTACCTGGCCGACACGCCGGGCAACCTGCAACTCTCGGGCGAATACCTCTTCGCCGACGAGCTGCCGACGGCCGACTTCCCGGGAAAAACCTACCGAATCACCTTCCGACACCCCTACCAACCCAAAACCATTGCCCGCATGCTCCGCTCACGCGGCATCCGACGCATCAACGTCCACCGACGAAACTTCCCACTCTCCGCCGAACAGGTCGCACAAGCACTCGGCGTCGCGCTCGGCGGAACTACCGACATCTTCTGCACTACCTGCCTAAACCAACTCACTCTATTCTTTGTCCTACGAATTGACTAACTTTGTCTATTATTTCGTTTCTCTGTAACTCAGTCATTGGCTACGAGCTGGGACTGCCGCTTTTTGGAAAAAGCGGCACCAAAAACTTTTGAGATAGCATACGCTACGCCTTAAGCTCCGCAAGCTAATGCTTTGGACCGTTGCTTGGGGCCGGGGATTCTTCCGGGGGCGCTTGATACAATGCAAAGACTTTGCGCCCCCGGAGAACCCCGACCCCAAAAGAAAGACCCCAAGGCTCTTGACTACGGCAGCCCATGGAATGCGACAGCATTCCCGAAAGTTTTTTTGGTTCTTTTTGTTCACAAAAAGAACAGTACCCTCCTGTTGCCAAAGAAAGGTTACAGAGAAGAGAAAATAAGTAAATACAAGTCAGAGTATGGGTAATTTCAAGGAAGAGGTGGCCAAGATACGGGCCTTTGTATTCGATGTGGACGGGGTGTTTACGGACGGTCGTATTTTGTTGACTCCGGAGGGAGAGTTTTTGCGGGAGTACAGTGTTCGGGACGGATTGGCGGTGGTCCGTGCGGTGGAGCGCGGTTACCCGATCGGCATTATCTCGGGAGGGCGCGGCGAGCAGTTGCGGCGACGTATGGAGGGGCTGGGAATCCGGCACATCTACACCGGAAAGGATTCTAAGATCGAGTCGCTGCACCACTTTTCGGAGCAGTGCGGCGTGGGGTTGGATGAGATGCTGTATATGGGCGACGACATACCGGACATCGCGCCGATGCGGGCCGTTCGGCTGGCCACCGCACCGGCCGATGCGGATGCGGCGGTGAAAGGAGTCGTTCACTACGTTTCGGGTTTCCCGGGCGGACGCGGCTGTGTGCGCGACATCATCGAACAGGTGTTGCGGGCCAGGGGCGACTGGTTCGCCTATTGAACCTCGGCGCACAACAGTGCCGCAGCCTCGCCGCACAAAAGCGGGCGCGACTGCGGCGAAACCCGAAATCGGCGCGACTACTCCGTCACCCGTATGAGCGTATAGTTCAACGCGGACTGCGGCCGTTGGAGGCCTGCTCCGAGCAGCATCACGCTGTCGCCCAGGTAGAGAAAGTTGGTCGTATCGAACCCCTTTCCGGTCTCCACCAAGCGATAGAACAGAGCGGTGGAATCGCCCGGAATCCCTTGCAGCATTTCCCAGCGGCCTTCGGAGTCGAAACGCACGTCCTTTCCGTTTTCCGCTTCGAGGTAAGTGGTCGAGAGGGCAAACGTTCCGGCCATGGAATCGGCCGACAGCCCGCAAAGGGTGAGGTCGTAGAGAATCCCCGGACAATCGGCCGCCGGCAGTGTCCCGACATAACGCCATACCGTTTCGTCGGCCTTGTTCCGGGAGGTGGTGCAGGCCGAGGCGATGACCGTCATCGCCACCGCGGCCAGGAGAGCATAAAAGAGTAGATTTTTCATCGTTTTTGGATAAAGCAGTTAAAGTAAATAGGTCGTAGGCGGCGCCGCGCCGAGAGACAAAAATACAAAAACCGCGCCAAGCCTCGCCTCCGGCGATGCGAAAAATCATTATCTTTGTTTTTCTAACCTATCGGTCGGAACGTTTATGGAAATCACCATCCTCGGAATCGAATCCTCGTGCGACGACACGTCGGCCGCCGTGCTTCGCGACGGCGTGCTGCTGTCGAACGTCATCGCCTCGCAAGCCGTCCATGCCGAGTACGGCGGTGTGATTCCCGAACTCGCCTCCAGGGCCCACGGACAGAATATCGTGCCGGTGGTGGACCTCGCACTGAAACGCGCCGGGGTGTCGCCCGAGGAGGTGGACGGGATTGCCGTCACCCGCGGACCGGGACTGCTCGGATCACTGCTCGTAGGGGTTTCGTTCGCCAAGGGATTTTCGATCGCGCAAGATACCCCGATGATGGAGGTCAATCACTTGCAGGGGCATATCCTCTCGCACTTCGTGACTTTGCCGGACCAGCCGGAACGGCCTAAGCCGCGGTTCCCGTTTCTGTGCCTGCTGGTGTCGGGAGGGAACTCGCAGATCGTGCTGGTGAGGGATTACCTCGACATGGAGATCGTCGGCACCACCATCGACGATGCCGCGGGAGAGGCTTTCGATAAGTGTGCGAAGGTCATGGGGCTGCCTTATCCGGGCGGACCGCTCATCGACCGGATGGCCCGGAGCGAGGGAGCGGATCCGCACGCTTTTCGGTTCGCCAAACCTTCCGTACCGGGGCTCGACTATAGTTTCAGCGGTCTGAAGACCTCGTTTCTCTACTTCCTGCGGGATCGCGTGGCCGAAGACCCGGCGTTCATCGAACGACACCAGGCCGACCTGTGCGCTTCGCTGCAGGCCACGGTGGTCGACATCCTGATGAACAAACTCATCCGGGCCGCCAAGCAGTACGACGTGACGGAGATTGCCGTGGCGGGCGGCGTGTCGGCCAATTCGGGGTTACGCGAAGCCATTGCGGCAGCGGGGGAGAGGTATGGGTGGACTACCTATATCCCGCCCATCGAACTGACCACCGACAATGCCGCCATGATCGCCATCACGGGCTACTACAAGTACCTGCGGGAGGAGTTCGCGGGGCTCGACCTGGCTCCGGTGGCGAAGATCGGCGGCGGAATTTGAGATGGCGCGCCCCTCTCTTGCCAGCCACCGCTATCTACCTGACATACAACAAGAAACCATGCGTTTTACCCTCGAACATACCGACCCTCACTCCGCCGCCCGGGCGGGCACCTTTCGGACCGACCACGGCGAAATCCGCACCCCGATTTTCATGCCGGTGGGGACGGTGGGGAGCGTCAAAGGGGTTTTTCACCGCGACCTGCGGGAGGAGGTCGGGGCGCAGATCATTTTGGGAAATACCTACCACCTCTACCTGCGGCCGGGGACCGAGACGCTGTATAAGGCGGGCGGATTGCACCGGTTTGCCGGTTGGGAGCGGCCTATTCTGACCGATAGCGGCGGGTTTCAGGTCTTCTCGCTCACCGGGATCCGGAAGCTCACGGAGGAGGGGTGTCGGTTCCAGTCGCATATCGACGGCTCGCGGCACCTGTTCACGCCGGAAAACGTGATCGACACGCAGCGGCTGATCGGAGCGGATATCATGATGGCCTTCGACGAGTGTCCGCCGGGGACGGCGGAGTACGACTATGCCGCGAAGTCGTGGGCGCGGACGTCGCGGTGGCTGGAACGGTGTTTCGACCGATACCGGAAGACGGAATGTCCGTACGGACACCACCAGTCGCTGTTTCCGATCGTGCAAGGGTGTACGTACGAAGACCTGAGGCGGCAGTCGGCCGAGTTCGTGCGGGGGTTCGATGCGGACGGCTATGCCATCGGCGGGCTGGCGGTGGGCGAACCGGCGCCGGTGATGTACCGGATGATCGAAGTGGTGAACGAGATTTTGCCGCAAGATCGGCCGCGGTATCTGATGGGAGTCGGGACACCGATCAACATCCTCGAAGGGATCGAACGGGGAGTGGATATGTTCGACTGCGTGATGCCCACCCGGAACGGACGCAACGGCATGCTTTTCACCTCGGAGGGGATTATCAACATCCGGAACGCCAAGTGGGCGGAGGATTTCTCGCCGCTCGATCCGGCGGGACATACGTTCGTGGACACGGCTTATACGAAGGCTTACCTGCGCCACCTGACGGTGGCCGGCGAGATGATGGCCGCACAGATCGCATCGCTGCATAACCTGGGTTTCTACCTGTGGCTGGTGGGCGAGGCGCGCAGGCGGATCGAGGCGGGCGACTTCTCGGCCTGGAAAGCCGAGATGGTCCAAAAACTGGGCAGAAGGCTATGATGAAATTCCTGAAACACTTCCGACTGCAGATCATCGACCGATACATCATGCGTCGGTTCCTGGGCACTTATCTGTTTGCCATCGGGCTGATTATCATGATCGTGGTGATCTTCGACGCGGCCGAAAAAATCGACGACTTTCTCGAAGGACATGCCCCGATCTCGGAAATCGTGCTGGGCTACTACGTCAACTTCATCCCCTACTTCGTCAACCAGTTCAGCGGCTTGTTTACGTTCATCGCCGTGATCTTCTTCACCTCGAAGATGGCGTATAACACGGAGATTATCGCCATCTTGTCGAGCGGCGTGAGCTTCCGGCGGATGATGTGGCCTTATTTCGTATCGGCACTGTTAATCACGCTGCTGAGTCTGGGGCTGAACCTGTTTCTGATACCGGAGGCCAATGCCCGGCGGCTGGCGTTCGAAGCCAAATACATGGGCAAACACAAGTCGGTCTACGAAACACACATCTACCGGCAGTTGGAACCGGGAACATTCGTCTACATCCGCGGGTTTCAGGGGCAGCTGAAGACGGCCGAATATTTTGCCATCGAGTCGTACGACGGGGGGAGCATCGTGAGTTCGCTCGAGGCGCAAAACGCGCGGTTCGACACCGTCACGGGACGTTGGGGAGCCTCGAAGTACATGATCCGGGAGTATGACGGGGAGCGCGAGACGCTGACCAAGTACACCACGCCGCTGGACACGGCGGTGAACCTCTCGGCCAACGAGCTCGGACGCACCCAGGACCTGGTACAAACGATGAACTCCATGAAACTGCTGCGCTTCATCCGCCAGCAGAAGGCCAAAGGGTCGGACATGGTGCCGATTTTCCAGGTCGAGGCCTACTCGCGGTGGGCTTATCCGATATCGACTTTCGTCCTGACGCTGATCGGCGTGTCGCTCTCCTCGCGCAAGGTGCGCGGCGGAACAGGGTTGCACATCGGGGTGGGGATTGCCCTCTGTTTCACGTACATCGTTCTGATGCGCTTCACGGGCGAGTTTGCCAAGGGGGGGCTGTTGCCGCCGGTGGTGGCGATTTGGCTTCCGAACCTGATCTATGCGGCCATCGGGATCTATCTCTATCGGAAGGCTCCGAAATAGTGCGGTTCTTTTTTCGGGGGGCGAAAACCGGTTTCTACTCGCGGAGTATTTTTTACCCGGCCCCGCCCAAAGCTCGGCAAAGCCCGATGGCGGCACCTCGTCTTTCAAAAAACAATCTCTGACCGCGCGCCTTGGGAAATCCCTGTTTGAATAATTCACATTATTCAAACGTATTTCCTCCTAAGGCGTGGCGCGCACCCACAGGGTGTTTTGCTGGCCTGCCGGTGGCAAACTTCTTCGACTGCCCTCGGGCCGGGCGGGCCCCGCGTGCCCGCGGTGGGCCGGCGATGCTACGCATCGCTAAGGTCTGCAGGGCGAAAAATTTGCCCCCCCAAAAAAACAGCCTTCGCGTGCCGAGCGGCACCCTTCCGGGCGAGAAAAACCCACCGAAATCCGAAAAAAGCCAGCCCAACTTGAGAAGCGAACTACGTGTCAAAAGAATAGACAGTGAATGTCTAAAAATTGGACACTTTCGCAGCGCCAGCGATTCACAACAAATTAACAATCAAAAAGTTAAACCCGAAGGCACGAAATTTGCTGCAACATCAGAGCATCAAACCAAACTCCACGCCGAAATGCTCGGAAACTACCTGCTGCTGACGTTCCGCCATTTGGGTCGTCAGCGACTCTTCACCCTCGTCACCCTGTTGTCGTTGGCCATAGGGATGGCCGTTGCGCTGCTGATCCTGAACTACGTCACGTTCGAGCGCAGCTACGACACGATGCACCCGGCCGGCGATCGGCTCTACCGCGTCGAGAGCCGTTTTTACGAGGGCGACGAGTTGACCGACGACTGGGCCACCTCGTCGTACGGCTACGGCCCGGCGATGCAACAAGCCATTCCCGGGATCGAACGAATCGTGCGGTTCGACATCAACAACCCGGAGCAGATCGTGCGCTACGGCGACCGCCAGTACCGCGAGAGCGGCATTACGTCCGTCGATTCGACCTTCTTCGACTTGTTCGGGTTCCGGCTGCGGGAGGGCGATCCGAACCGCGCACTGGCCGGGCCGAACAAAGTGGTCCTCACGCCGTACGCCGCAGCGAAGTACTTCCCGGAGGGCGAAGACCCGATCGGGAAAATCATGACTTTCAACTCCCTGGGCGGCAAGTTGGAGTGCGAGGTGACCGGCATCCTCGAGGAGTTGCCCCGGAACAGCCACATCCGATTCGACTTCTTCATCTCGTGGTCCACCCTGCCCCGGTGGTTGGACAACTACTGGTACCGGCACGAAGTCTATACCTACGTGCGCCTGGCCCCCGGCGTAGATCCTCGCCGGGTGGAGGCCGCCTTCCCGGCCCTGGCCGAGAGCCACAAAACCGAAGAGGCGCTGCGGAACAAAACCTGGCGCGTGGTGCTGAACCCGATCGAAGAGGTGCACCTGACCCCTCGGAAACAGTACGAACGCGAAGCCAAGGGAAACCGGAACGGTGTGAATACACTGGTTTTGGTGGCGTGGGCGATCCTGGCGATCGCGTGGATCAACTACATCAACCTGGCCACCGCCCGATCGCTGGAGCGGGCTCGGGAGGTGGGTATCCGGAAAGTGTCGGGCGCAACGCGACGCCAACTCATCGGACAATTCATCCTCGAATCGGCCGTCGTCAATGGGATCGCTCTCCTGCTGGCCTGCGGACTGGTTTCGCTGGCCGCGCCGTGGTTCGACCGGCTCACCGGACAGCCCATCGGCCTCGTGATGCTCGCCCGACCGGGCTTCTGGATCGCCGCCACGGGGGTATTCACCCTCGGCGTCCTGTTGTCGGGTTTCTACCCGGCGTTCGTCATCTCCAACACCCGACCCGTCGAAGTGCTCAAAGGACGATACGTCCACAGCCGCCGGGCCGGGAGCGTCCGGAAGTGCCTCGTGGTGGTGCAATTCACCGCCGCGCTCGTCCTGCTGGCCGGGACCTTCACCGTCCACCGACAGCTCGCCTACATGCGCAGCCAACCGCTCGGAATCGAGATCAACCGGCTCTTTGCGATCCGTTACCCGGGTTCGACCCCCGGCCTTCACTCCAAGATGGAGGCCTACAAACGCGAACTCCGACAGCTCGGCGGGGTGGAGAGCGTCTCTCTGTCGGGCGCCATACCGGGGATGGAGGTAGCCACCTTCCTCTCCAACCGGCTCACCGGCGACGCCGAACGGCAAAACCGCCTGTACGAGATGCTGGTGGCGGACGACGACTACCTCGAGACCTACGGGATGCGTTTGGTGTCCGGCCGGGGATTCGGCGAGGCCTTCACCGGCGACGAAGACCGAATGGTCATCAACGAAGCGGCCGCCCGGACCCTGGGATTCGCCCGGCCGGAAGAGGCGATCGGACGACGCGTGACGGTCGAGACGCGCGAGGATCGGCCGATGGAGATCGTCGGCGTCCTGGCCGACTACCACCAACAGGGACTCGGAAACACCTATACGCCGATCATGGCGATCCGCGAAAGCGCCATCGATTGGCTGCCTCGCCGGTTCGTTTCGGTCCGTTTCGCGGCCAACGCACCGATCGACGCACTCTTACGGCAAGCCGAAGTGCGGTGGGAGCGGCTGTTTGCCGACTCCCCGTTCGACGCCTTCTTCGTCGACCGTTTCTACGACCAGCAGTACCGGGTCGAGAGCCGTTTCGGAACGATTTTTGCACTCTTTGCCGGTCTGGCGCTCTCGATCGCCCTGGTGGGGCTGTGGACCCTCTCCCTCTTCGCCGCCAATCGGCGACGCAAAGAGCTCGGGGTACGCAAGGTCTTCGGTGCGACCGGCCCGGAACTCTTCTACAGCCTCTCGTCCGAATTCCTGGGGCTCGTGGCGGCGGCCGTCGTGGTGGGCGTTCCGCTGGCCTGGGCGGTGATGAGCAGCTGGCTGAGCCGCTACCCGTTTCGGATGGATATCAGCCCCTGGCTGTTCGCCGTTCCGGCCCTGACCGTCGTGGCCGTAACGTTAGCCACTGTCGGCGGACAGGTATGGCTCACCCTCCGCGCCAACCCCGTACGAGCCCTCCGAAGTGAATAAGCGGTGGCCGTGATGTCCCGAAAGACGACAAAACGGAGGAAGAGGACGGGAAATCCGACGACGATTTGTTATCTTTGTCTAACCGGGGGACAATCCGGAAGAATTGTTTTTTAACACACCGTGAGATTATGATCGAGAGAGAACAAACCGACTTTTTTCTGGCCGGGGCCTACAACGCCGCCTTGCGGGCCGGAGCGAAGATCATGGAGATCTACACGCGTTACGACGACTTTTTCGTGGGTCTGAAGGCCGACAGCACGCCGATCACCATAGCCGACCGCGAGGCACACACCCTCATCCAACACTACCTGAGCGCCACCCGGATTCCGCTCCTGTCGGAAGAGGGACGCGACCTCTACTTCGACGAACGACGCGGATGGGACCTCTACTGGCTCGTCGACCCGCTGGACGGCACCGAAGAGTTCATCAAACGGAACGGAGAGTTTACGGTCAACATCGCCCTGATGGTCGACAACCGGCCGTACTTGGGCGTGATCTACCTGCCCACCACCGAGACCATCTACTTCAGCGACCCGGATCGCGGGTCGTTCTGCAAGACGGGCGTACGACCGGAGATGGGAGCACAGTACACGATCGGGCAGCTGTTCGGCCAGGCGCGGCGGCTGCCGCTGACCACTCAGCGCAATACGCCGCTGCGCATTGCGCTGAGCCGCTCGCACGAGTCGGAACAGGTGAAGGAGCACATCCGCCGCTTGCGCGACCAGGCGGGAGAGGTGCAAATCGTGGAGTACGGCAGTTCGCTGAAAATGTGCCTCGTGGCCGAGGGATCGGTGGACTGCTACCTGCGGACCACACCGACATCGGAGTGGGACACGGCGGCCGGTGAGGCCATTGCCCGGGGAGCGGGCGTACGGGTGGCGGCACTCGGCAGCGGCGAAGCGTTGCGCTACAACGAAGAGTCGCTCGAAAACCCGCCTTTTATCTGTCTGACCCAACACCTGAGCGGTTATGAGTGGCAACAATAACTTTTCGCCCGACGACATCGGGGTGGCCAACGGCAACTACTTCGGCCTGCCGTTCGAGACGGACCAGGCAGAGTTGGTATTGCTTTCCGCGCCGTGGGACGTGACTGTTTCCTACAACAGCGGCACGGCCGAAGGGCCGGAGGCGATCTTGGCGGCATCGACGCAAGTGGAGCTGCGGGATGCTCACTATCCGGAGGGGTGGCGGCGAGGAATTGCAACGGCGGCGGTCGATCCGTGGATTGCCGAAACTTCGGAGCGGCTGCGCACGGAGGCCGAACGGGTCATCGCTCACCTCGAGGCGGGCGGCGAGCCGACGGACACGGGGATTGCGACGGCTTTGGAGGCGGTCAATGCAGGTTCGGAGCGGCTCAACGGGCTCATTTTCGACCAGGCATCGTCGTTCCTGGCAGCCGGTCGGCTGGTGGGGCTGGTCGGGGGAGACCACAGTACGCCATTGGGATTGATGCGGGCCGTGGCGGCGGCGCTGGCCAAGCGCGGCGAACGGTTCGGCATCCTCCACATCGACGCCCATGCGGATCTGCGGGTGGCCTACGAGGGGTTCACTTACTCGCACGCGTCGATCATGTACAACGCCCTCCAACTGCCCCAGGTCGAACGACTGGTGCAGGTGGGAATTCGCGACTTCTGCGGGGCGGAAGCCTCCCTGGCGGCGGAATCGGAGGGACGGATCGTCCAGTACGACGACCACACGCTGGCCCGAAACGCCTTCGAAGGGATCGGCTGGGGGACGCAATGCGCCGAAATCATCGACCGACTGCCGAAGCTGGTCTACGTCAGCTTCGACATCGACGGTCTCTCGCCCGACCTCTGTCCGGGCACGGGAACGCCGGTGCCGGGCGGACTCTCGTTCCGCGAGGCGGTCTACCTGCTCGCGCGACTCGCCGCGTCGGGACGACGCATCGTGGGCTTCGACCTCACCGAAGTGGCACCTACCCCGAATGACGGCGAATGGAATGCCAATGTCGGGGCCAGAATCCTCTACAAACTCGCCAACTTAACCCTACTCGCCAATCTTTAATACTGTTCGGTTATTCTTTAGCTACGGGCTGAAACTGTCCCTTTTATCTTCGGTTCCCTCGCCCTACTTCGGATAATGTGTAAACGGTCTTTAGCAACCGGAGGGTACTGTCCCTTTCTTGAAAGAAAGGGACCCAAAGAACTT